>CAYJUJ010000078.1:0-7371 GCA_964373325.1 uncultured bacterium | reverse complement strand
GAAGTGGCCGAGGAGGTCTCCTCTATTATTAAAGATTGTTCTTGGTTTTTACGATAAGAAGAGGAGCACCACCATAAAGGAGCATTCGTGAAAAAGCCCAATGTTTTAAATAAGTTAAACAATTATTTTGCCCATATTATTTGGGATGAAGATGTCCATAAAATGTTCTTTTTAAAAAGGATTTTTATCTATCTTTTTCGTGTTGTTTACTTAGTTATTGAGGGCCTCACGAGAAATAAATGTGCTGTTTGGACGACAAGCCTCTCCTATACAACACTTCTATCATTAGTACCGCTTTTAGCAGTTATGTTTTACATCTTTCAAATTTTTGGAGGGGTAGAAACTATTACTGGAAGTCGACTTTTTGAAGACTATGTTTTAAAAAACTTAACTGTTGGGGCAGGGGAACAGGTAACCCTTTACTTAAAAGCATTTTCAAAAAAAATTCACATGGGAGCATTAGGGGGCGCTGGTATTGTATTTCTTATTTTAACCGTTGTTTCTCTTGTAACCACAATAGAAAAGGCATTCAACAATATTTGGGGTGTTCAAAAAGTAAGACC
The DNA here is from genome assembly GCA_964373325.1 of uncultured bacterium. GTDB lineage: Bacteria > Bdellovibrionota > JACOXK01 > JACOXK01 > JACOXK01 > CAYJUJ01. The sequence goes on along the minus strand of CAYJUJ010000078.1, from coordinate 6,808 downwards.
TCTTTTTGTAAGAATCAGCACTTATTGGAGCATCGTTACAATTGGCCCGCTTCTTGTGGCTTTGTCTTTAAGTCTAACAACGACGTTTAAGCATGATGTTCTTTTAAAGAAAATAGCTCATATTCAATGGCTCAATGAAACTGTTATTTTTATTTTACCTTTCATCCTTTCCTCTTTAGCGCTTTTTCTCCTTTATCTTTTTATGCCTAATACAAAAGTCAAAATACGCTCTGCTTTAATTGGTGGCATTATTGCTGGTTGTTTATGGGAGGGAAGTAAGGGCCTTTTTACCTACTCTACGATACACATTTTAAGTTATAACAAAGTTTATGGAACCATGGCAGCCTTCCCCGTGTTTCTTGTTTGGTTATACATAACATGGCTTATTGTTCTTGTAGGGGCTGAAATTGCTTTTGCTGATCAGCACGTTAAAAGCTATGGAAAGGAGAAAAAAGTTGAGGGCATTCACTTTGCTTTTAAAGAATATCTTGCGCTTCATCTGATGCGTTATCTTGGAAAACGCTTTCATGATAGCAAGGCTCCTGTCTCTGTTGAGCAAGTCAGTACTGATATGGACATGCCTGTGCGTCTTGTAAGTGAAGTAACTTATTATTTATCCGAAGCAGGGCTTCTTAAGGAGGTTTCTCCTGAACAAGAAACTTATCAGGTAGCAAAGCCTTTAGAAAAAATAACTATTCAAGATGTTCTTAACGCTTTAAGAAAAAGAGGCGTTGCTTTAGAAATAGCAAGATCAGAAGAGAGCTCTTATCTTAAAAGTTTTATGGAAAGATTGGAAAAAGAAGTTTCTCAGATGACAAGTAGTACAAATTTTTTAGATATTGTAAAACTAAGTAAGAAAAAATATTAAAGTACGTTTAAATCATAACCAGCGTGTTCATAGGCATAGCGAGCAATGTGTTTAATTTCTTCATCGTCATTATTAACCGCATTTTCTAGTTGTTTTTTAAGGCGCGTGAGAGATCTGATACACAGAGCTTTTGTAATAAGAATATGCCCCTCTGCTTTTTTCTCTCCATCCTCTTGAATGGCTGTGGTAGCTCTGATGAGGGTGCAAATCATAACATAAATTTCAATGATCATTTCGCTAATTCTCTCCAACGCAAATTGTCGCTCAACCACTAATTTTCCGTGGCGAGCCAGGGCTCGTTCGACCCTGTTTGAAAGGTCTGAAATATATTCTTCAAGTTTGGAAGTTATTTCTTGAAAAGTAGGGTGTATTTTTGTGAAGCGATCAATTGCAAGGGATTTTGCAATTTTTTTGACTGCAAAGTCAGATAATAATCCTACCGATTTAATAGGTTCTTTGAGCGCTTTTCCAATTTCCTTTAGTTTTTCTCCAGGCCCCTGAATTCCTGACAGAGCAATAAAAAGACGTAGTATTTCATTTGTACCCTCAAAAATCATGTGAATACGACTATCTCGCAAGATTTGTTCATAGGGATATTCTTTCATGTAGCCGTTGCCTGCACAAATTTGAAGTGCTTCGTTAACTGTTCTCCAAAGAGATTCAGATGCGTACACTTTGCACATTGCTGATTCTATAGAGTAATCTTTAACTCCTTTATCAACAAGGCCTGTCGTCATATAAACAAGACTTTCTGTGGCATAAGCTTCTCGCATCATTTGGGCTATTTTTTTCTGAATAAGTCCATATTCTGAAATACTTTTGCCAAATTGCTTTCGTTCCTGAGCATATTGAACACAAAGTGCTATTAATTTTTTTTGAGCACCAAGACATCCTGATGAAAGTCCTAAACGACCACTATTTAAAACAGACATGGCAACTTTAAACCCATGCCCTTTTTCTCCCAAAAGATTTTCTGCTGGAACTTTGCAATTGGTTAAGTTGACGCTCGTAGTTGAAGAACCTTTAATGCCTAGTTTTTCTTCTTCTTTGCCGGTTGAAAACCCGGGCAAATCTCTTGTAACAATGAAAGCAGAAATATGATCTTTTCCATCCTCCCCTTTCATTTGAGCAAAGATAGTAAAAAAATCTGCAATACCACCATTGGTTGTCCAAATTTTTGTACCATTTAAAACATAGTACTTTCCATCAGGGGTTGGTTCTGCTCTCATTTTGATATTGGCCGCATCAGAGCCGGCAGTTGGTTCTGTTAGAGAAAAGGCGGCAAGCATTTCTCCACTGGCCAGTTTAGGAAGATATTTTTTTTTCTGTTCAGGGGTTCCAAAAAGGAGAAGTGCTTTAAGCCCAATAGAAAGGTGCCCTCCCATCGTGATCGCAACAGAGCCATCATATTGAACAAGTTTTTCAATGGTGTGGCAACAAGCTGTTTGAGAAAATCCAAATCCACCATACTCTTCTGGAATGGTGAGGCCAAAAAGACCCAATTCTTTCATTTTATCTAAAACAATTTTTGGAATTTTAGCGTTTTTATCAATTTCGTGGCTGTTAATATATTCTTTGGCAAATTTTTCTATGGATTCATGAAGTAGAAGCACATTTTCTTTTTCTTCTTTAGCCATTTTTGGAAAAGGAAAAACCATGTTTTCCAAAATATCGCCATTAAAAAGTGCTTTCGCAAAACTAGCTGGAGTGGGATTCATCAACTTTGAAAACTATTTTGACCCTCTATAAAAGTCAATGATTGGTTTTATTCCTGGTTGTTGAACTGGCTGATAAAAGCTTTTCGAATAGCAGTGTTTCTTCCGCTTGCGTCGTATTGCCTTAAATCTCTCTCGCCCACACTTAATTTTGAAAAATAGAAGAAAACACTTCCGCTATAGTTTCTTTTTTCACCTTCTGGCAGAAGGTCGGCAAATTTTTTGTTCCAATGGGTTGGTTTACCAGCACTTTTCCATGTTGTTTGAGCATCACCCATCCCAAAGTTGTACCAAACCATAATAAACTTCCAGAGTTCCGCCTCTTCTATTGTTGACATGTTTGAATGAGCAATAAGGTACAAATGGCGTAGATAAGCTGCCCCATAAAGAAGATTGTCTCCATAGAAATTCCAATCTGCTTTTCGTGGTCTTATAGTTTTATCTCTTTGCAGGAGAGATTTAAAATCCTCTGATTCAAAATAATAGTTTTCGCAATCTTCAACTGCATAGGTAAGACTTACTTGAGCTGGGCCTTGAATATCACCAGAGTTGTCACCAACATCAAATTTACTTTCTTGATAAATAAGAGCGGTAAAAAGAGCTACTGGAATATTATAGCTTTTTGCTGCAAAAAGGATAGTGCGTGCAAGCTCACTATCGGAAACTGTTAATCTTTCGTTATTTGCGATAGCCGCATCATTTTTAGAAAGGCTTATAATTTCAGCTAATATTTCCTCTTCTGTAAGAGGTAAAATGCCTTGTACTTGTCTAGATTCACTAGTTTCTTTTAATGTAGAAGTAATTTGCCAATGGCTTCCTTCAAAGTGAATTTCAGTGACATAGTGATAATTAAGCGCTGTCCATTCTTCTGAAAATGCGAGGTTGCCTCTTTCATCAGGGTAACCAAGAAATCTTTCGCCATGAATAACTGCGTGTTGAACTACATTTTGTTGAGGGTTAACCAAGAATCCAAGAAAAACTTTTACAACCATGCTCTCAAGTTTTGGCCATTGATAATTCACTTCTTTCCAATGCCACTGCCATTTAAGAGCTCCTTCTGTAGCATAGGGTGTTGTGGAACCTGGAGGATAAACATAAATTCGATAACGCCTTTCAGATGTAACTTGAGCTCGCACTGTATAGAGCCCACTCATTCCAGGGATTCTTGTTGTGAAAATATAGTAACCCTCTTGATGAGCAACTTGTATTGGATTATCAGGAATTTTCACACGGTAATTGGAAATTTGGTTTTGAAGATTTAAATTATAACCAATATCAAGAACAGATTTAGCAAACCCTTTTGTGGTAGGAATTTGGTACTCAACCCTTTCCCACAAAAGGTCATCATCGGAAGCTTGAGCAAAAGAGGGCAAAGCTAGCCACGATAGTAATAAAACTGTAAAGACTACTCCCTTCCTCATAATCTGATTGTTAAATATGCAAACAAAGTGCCAGGTTTTCTAGCAAAAAATATAAGTTAAGTCAAATACTTACAATTTAGATGGGTATTCTTTCGTGACAATTTAAGGCACTAACCGAGAATGTTTTCGCCACCATCAATCCCAATCACATTACCTGTAAGCCAATTATTATCTGGTGTGGAGAGTGCTACTAAATGAGCTGCTACGTCTTCTGGGGTGGTGAGTCTTTTTGCAGGATTTTTTTGTTTGCAAAATTCTATCATAACCTCGTGCCCTGGAATTTTTCGTAGCGCTGGTGTGTCTGTGACACCGGCGCGAAGAGCATTAGCGGCAATACCATGTGGGGCAAGTTCAATTGCGATTTGACGGATATGACTTTCCAGAGCAGCTTTTGCTGCTGACACGGCTCCATAAGTTGGCCACACTCTTTCTCCACCAGCGCTTGTCATAGCATAGATTTTACTACCTTGTGCCAAAAGTTTTGCAGCAAAAAGATCTTGAACCCAATAAACAAGACTATGAGCCATGACATCTAACGTCATATTCATTTGAGCAGAAGATAAATTGTCTTCAGGTTTTTGTCCGAAATAAAGTTTTAGGGTGCCAAATGCTAAAGAGTGAAGAAAAATTTTTACCTTTTCTTCTTTCATTTTATCTTTCATCTCCAAAACCACTTCCTTTCTTTTTTCAGGATCAGAAGCGTTGACGTTAAAGAAATGAACTTGAACATCTTTTTTCTTAAGATCTCCTATGAGTTTTTCAACTTCAGGCATTGTGTTTTTTCTATCTAAATGCACTCCCCAAATAGACATTCCCTGTGAGGCCAAGGCTTGCGCACACGCCTTTCCAAAGCCACTTGAAGCACCTAAAATACATGCCCATTTTCCTTTAAGGTTCATTTTTATCTCATGAGGTTTTTAAGAAGCGTTGGTTTATCTGTAATAATGCCATCAACGCCCATAGCAATCATTTGTTTCATTTCTTCTTCTTCATTAATTGTCCATACATGAATTTTAAGCCCTTTGTTATGCATCGCTTGTAGCCATTTTTGTGACACAATTTGAGTTGTGTTATGGGCAGGGGGTACTTGTAAAACATCCCCCGCTGGTTTGTAAAAGGGAAGAAGCTTTAAATAGTAATAGTACATAAGTCTTTTAATTTCTAACTCAGAAAAACCAGATGCGGCAATAGGCTCAATTTTGCGAACTTCATCTAGAATTTTTTCTCCAAAACAAGCAAAAACAACCTTATCAAGAAGCCCAAGTTTTTTAACCAAGTTAATTAGTTTTTCTTCATTTACTTTACCTTCTTCTTTTATTTCAATACTCCACTTTACATTTGGAAATTTTGTCAGGGCTTCTTCAAGGCTTGGAATTTTTATTCCCCGCCCCCGATAAGGAAATGTTTTATTGCCATCGAGAGAAAAGTTATAGGCAGCATCTAGTTTTTGAAGCTCTTCCCACGTATAGTCATTCACACTACCTTTACCATTTGTTGTGCGCTCCAAGAGGTTGTCGTGAATGATCACAATAACGCCGTCTTTTGTTTCATGAATATCAGTTTCGATGGCATCACTGCCCAGGGCGCGAGCTTTTTCAAAAGCGAACATAGTGTTTTCTGGCCACTCTTCTGCGCCGCCACGATGAGCTATAATTTCAATAGGCACATCTGATCTAGCATAAGGTTTTATTTTTTGAAGTCGTGTTAAGGGTGCAGCAATCCACCTCGAAAGTAAAAAAAGTACAATCAAAAGAATAATCCCAATTAAAAGCCCCTTCATTTAATTTCTCCTAGATTTATTTTCCATGCTTTAAAGAAAAATACCATAGCAATTATTTGAACAAGGTGAAATATATCATTGTTGTTCAAAAATAATAATCTCATATTTGTTGCTTGGGCCAGTGCTGCCACAACAGACACAACCATGCCTAAAAGCAAAGGTTTTCCCTCTTGATAACCCTTTCTCAAGTAAGTAAGGGCTATCATGATACATATTGTGAGTACACCACCTTCATAGAAAAGAATATGAAGAAAGTTTTGACTATTATAGAAAAAGAAAGAAGCCAAAATGAGAATGGCTATAAACAGGGCAAAAAGCCATTTTGGAATAATTCTTGTTCGTAAAGAAAGAATAGCTAGTGGAAAAAAAGTGATGCCCAGAATAAGACTTAAGTTAACACCACGCCAAAGAAACACGGATTGAGCAAAAGAAAAACCATGAAAGAGAGCACCTAAAAAAGCACCCATGCCTACACAGATAAAAAACCCGTTCCAAAAAAGGCGTTGCCATGAAACTGCTCTTTTAAAGATAAGAAAAGTAAATATAAAACATTCAACACTCAAAAGAAAATCTGTCAGTGCAGTTATGGGTTCAATTGCCAATGGATCCATAGGCTCAAGCTTTAGCGGACTTTATTTTCTTTGTCATCTTAAAGGGGATGTTCCAATGGGTCCTGAAAGGGTCCGAGTCATTATTTACAAAACACGCGTCAAATTCCCCTGCGAGGAATTTGCGCTCCCTCTCGAACTCGCTCTTTTTGCTTCGCAAAAAGCCATGCCCGCTCGCTCTGTGAACGGTTTTGTAAATAATTCTCTTCCCCTTCCCCCCATTGGAACGCAAGCTTTATTTATTAAAAAAAACTTTTGGATCACGGCTATATAATGCCGTTGCAATAAAATGAAAATTTGGGGGTGACGCCGGTGGGCAAGCCACACTCGCGCGCAGCCTAATGGCGAGCACGAGATGTGGAGGGAACCCAGAGGCGGCAGGACCCGCAAATTTTCATTTTATTGCAACAACCTTT
>CAYJUJ010000077.1:0-7435 GCA_964373325.1 uncultured bacterium | reverse complement strand
CCTTGAGGTTAGAGATCCCCAACATAACATTTTAGGGGATAAAGAAACAAGCTAGTAGGAACTTAGCATCGCGCGTTGCAGATTTCTGAACTGCCAGCCATTCACATATCATTAATTCTGGAAAGCGATGATTTTTTTTATAATTCTTTCTCCTCTGTTTTTTGGGGGCTGCGCAGGGTGAACCCCCAAAAAACAAAGGAGAAATTCTTATGCAAAACAAAAATCAAATTCCAGCTCATTTAAACTGGCTGGCAGTGTCAGCAACCTGCTTGATCTTAAAGCTCATCATTGATGTCTACTTCTTTTTAAACCCGGCCATAAGGGAACTTGTCCCTTGCCAATATTCGTTCGCATACCGCATTCTCGCCCCGAAATTTTTTTAGAATAAAAAATTGAATGGGATTTCCAAAGGGTCACTATCATGCAAGTTAAAATTATTCTATATTGGTTTTGATATCTATAAAATATTACTATACACTAAGGCTTATGGTCTTTAAAAAAGATAAGATTCAAATGGGATATGAGTGGTATGTATCTCCTCAAGGTTTAGATGCTCCCCAGGTTTGTCAGAATCGGGCTCTATTTCAGGCACGATTAAGCTCTATGCATCTTGGGTTCGTAAAAAAATATGCTAAAGATAAGATAACACTTCTGGATGCGGTGGTTGCAGAAATAGGTATTAACTGTTTTGATCATAATTTGGGAAAATGGAAAGATGTACCAGGATGTTGGTTTGATTATAACTGTGAAAAAAACAAAATATGGGTTGTTATTTCAGACAGGGGACAGGGAATACTTTCTTCTCTTAAAAGAGTTGTCCCTGAATTAAAAAGTGATCAAGAGGCTGTGGAAACAGCATTTCAAAAGAGAATATCTGGGAGAAGTCCTGAACAGAGAGGAAATGGGCTTAAATTTGTGAGAAATATTATCAATGGAAATAAAGATCGAGGATTGTTATATCTATCTGGCTCGGGTAGGATTTTGCTAGGCTGTTTATCTTCTGAAGCAGAAAAAATAATTGAAATGAAAAAAGTTCATCTGGGTGGGACATTAGCTTTTTTAATTTGGAATCTTCATGAAAATTGAACTTAAAAAATTTGGAATTATTTTAGTTTCTCGCCCAGAAGGGAGAGAGGCTGCTTTGGCTATTAAGGCATATTCCAAGCCTATTTCTTCTACTGAAGTGATCGAGCTAGACTTTTCTGGAGTGGACGTTTTAACTCCTTCTTGGTTAGATGAATTTGTTCAAACTTTAAAGCAAGGATTTTCCTTATCCTCACATAAGATTAAATACCTGCCTTGCCATAACCCTTCAGTCATTGAATCTATCAAAGTTCTTGAGGAGTAACGTACGTACTATCCACTCTGGCTATTTTAACCTAAAATAGAAAGTGCTTTGTTGATATCTTTTGTAGAAACAACACAAGAACAGGTTTGTTGATTCCACGCTGTTGCATAAACAGCATCAACATTAATTTTTGCATCGCTTAACTTTTTCCATAAAGGAAGTGCTGAACCAGGAGTGTTAGGCATTTCTACTTTAAGAGCATCTCTTTCCTGAACATTAAAGCCCGCATTTTTAAGAGCTTCTATTGCAGATGTGTTATCAGCTGTTACCAAATTCACATATCCTTTATTTCCTGCACCCCAACCATGAATTGCAAAAAGATTAATCTTCTTATCAGCTAAGGTTTGAGCAACTTTTGCTAACTGCCCCGGCGTATTGGTTACTTCTACTACCACTTCTTTAATTTTTGTCGTTTGTGACATAAAGAACCTCCATTTGTGTGGGTTTATTAAAATGTATCGGAAGGTTTAAAAAAAAGATTGAGACCTAAAATTTTATACTCAACCCAAAGGCAAGACGATTACCTTGTTCATCAAGGCTTGGTATTAAATCATTACTGTATTTCTCAAAATCAATGTTTAAGGCAGCACTTTCATGAAGAGGTATTTCTACACCGGCTCCTACATGCCATTGACTATCTGTTCGACCAGTGAAAATTGGTTCTGTCAGCTCTGGTGTATATTTTGCTTTGAGCATGACATTTAAATAGCGCAAGTCCATGCCTACTTGTGTTTCTAAATTACCTCTTAAGCCAACACTTTTTTGATAGGGATCATTTCCCCCACCTCTAAATTCAACATCAAAACCAGCCGTAAAACGGCATTTCAATAAACCAAGATCAAAATCTTCTCGATGATTTCGAATTATACCAAGCTGCCCAAATTCAGCATCACCACTATTAATATAGTTAAGTCGAATCCCCTCTTCATTTAAAAATGGCATCTTTTGTGTAAAAGGATTTTTATCTGCAACCGTTAAAAGATCAAGTCTTAAATTAATTTTCCCATTACCACGATCTTCATTAAGCTGAACATCTACTTCATCTGAATAAGGGCGTTCTCTAGAAAACCTAAACTCTGAAAAACCCTCTTCAGAAAAAGAAACAGCTGATTCATACATTTTCTTAAGTAGAACACCTTCATCTTTTTGATTTTCAGGAGGAGTTAATGATTTATTAGGTATATAAGCTGGCTCAGCATAACAAAAATTCAATATAAGAAGCACAAGACAGAAATATCTCATACCTATTTTAATATCAAAAACAGTGCCACATCCTAAGTATTTGAAATAACTTGAAAAACTCCATACTAAAAAACTCTTATATGTAAATGGGTTATATAAAATCGACAAATGTTTAAAAATACCAATATTTTTAGCAAGATAGACTCTCTAATTCTTAACACCTAAAATGCACAAAGGTTGTTGTCCATTCGTGACGTGTTCTGAAAGGGTCCGAGTCATTATTTACAAAACACGCGTCACACTTACAAACATTGCAACGACTATCTAATAGGGGTGTTCCAAAAGTTTCATGCTAAAAGCGAGTGTAGGGGTGACGCCGTCATGGGTCGGATACCACTGCCCGCAGCCGAACCAGTTATTTGATGCAAGATCTAAAAGATAATCTAGATTCCTGCCTTCGCAGGAATGACTTGTGAGGCGAGGACAAGTGGTATGGGCCCCATAAGGCGGCAGGACCCCAAAGCGAGCTATTTTAAATAAAACTTTTGGAACACCTCCTTATTGATTAAGCCTAAAATCAATGGTATACAAAGCCATCCATGCAAACAAAATTAAAAATTTTTAGCGGCAATTCTAATCCTCTTCTCGCCACACGTATTTCCGAATATCTAAAAACACCTTTAGCCAAGTGTGAAATCAGAAGATTTTCCGATGGAGAAGTTTTTGTTGATATTGGAGAAAGTGTGCGAGGGTGTGATGTTTTCATGATTCAATCAACATGCCCACCTGTGAATGACAATATTATGGAACTTCTTATTACTATTGATGCTTTGAAACGAGCTTCTGCAAGAAGTATTACAGCCGTTATCCCTTACTATGGTTATGCAAGGCAAGATAGAAAAGTATCTCCACGGGTTCCCATTAGTGCAAAACTGGTAGCAGATCTTATTACAACATCAGGTGTTTCTCGTGTTGTTGGTATGGAACTCCATGCAGGACAAATCCAGGGATTTTTTAACGTGCCTGTTGATCACCTTTTTGTATCTCCTGTTATGCTTAAGTATTTAAAATCGCGTTTTCAAAATCAAGATGTTGTTATTATATCTCCCGATGCTGGTGGAGTTGAGCGAGCAAGAGCTTACGCTAAAAGATTAGATGCAAGTCTTGCCATTATCGATAAAAGAAGAACTGCTATGAATGAAGCAAAAGCTATGCATATTATCGGTGACGTTCATGGTAAATCGGCTGTCATTTTAGATGACCTCATTGATACAGCAGGAACTCTAACAGAGGCAACTGCTGCTGTACTTCAATTAGGTGCAAAAGAAGTCATTGCTTGCTGTGCCCACCCTGTGTTTTCAGGACCTGCCTTTGAACGAATTGAAAATTCAGCATTGACGGAAGTTATTGTCACAGATACGATCCCACTCTCTGAGAAGTTTAAACAATCTCATAAAGTTAAGGTGATATCAGTAGCACCTATTTTAGGGGAAACTATTAAAAGAATTTACGAAGATCAGTCAGTAAGTACTTTATTTGTTTAGGAGAGTTTTAAATGGCATTAGAACAAATACCACTTCAAACAAAAGAAAGAGAAAAAACAACAAAATCTTCACGTCGTCAGGTTCGACGTGAAGGAAGCATTCCAGCTATACTTTATGGAAAAAAAATTAAAAAAAGTATTCCTATTACTGTTTCTCCACGTGCACTTGCAAAGATCATGTTAGAAAAAGGGGAAAATGCGATTATTACACTTGAAGGGCTTAAGCAGAAGAAAACAGCATTGCTTCGAGAACTTCAAAAACATCCTGTCACAGATAAATACATTCACGCTGATTTTGTAGAAGTTGATTTAACAGAAGAAATTGAAGTTCAAGTACGCTTTGAGTTTATAGGTCAACCTATGGGTGTTAAAGAACAAGGTGGTATTTTCCAAATTGCAACTCGTGAAGCTAAAATAAAATGCTTAGCCTCTGATATTCCTGAAGAAATCAAGGTTGATATCTCAAATTTAAAATTGCACGACACCATTCACGTTGCAGATCTAAAGCTTGATCCAAAATTAAAACTTATCTACGATGCAAACTACACCGTTGCTTCTGTGGTACCACCTCAGAAAGAAGAGGCTCCTGCTCCTGCCGCACCTCTTGAGGGTGAAGTAGCTGCTGAAGGTGCAGCAGCTCAAGAAGGAAAGCCTGAAACCAAAGAAGGAAAAACTGAGGTCAAAGCTGCGCCGGCTAAAGGTGCACCTGCTAAAGAAGAAGGGGGCAAAGCGCCCAAGGAAGCAAAAGATAAATCTAAAGAGAAAAAGGAATAATTTTTTTGAAAATCATCTGTGGTCTTGGCAATCCAGGTTCCAAGTATGCACAAACCCGACACAATGTTGGTTTTCGTATTCTTGATGAGTTCTCAAAAAAAAATAAAATCCAAGTAAAAGAAAAAAAATTTCACTCTTTAATAGGAGAGATTTGCTTTGAAAATAAAAAAATTCTTCTTGTAAAACCACAAACCTATATGAATCACAGTGGTCAAGCTGTTCGAGAAGTTCTTCAATTCTTTAAAGAAGCCCCTTCAAACCTTTTAATCATTCATGATGAGTTAGATTTTCCTGTAGGTCGTATTCAATTAAAACACAATGGTGGCCATGCTGGTCACAATGGGCTTAAATCTATTTTTGATGAAATTTCAAATGATGCCTTCTATCGTCTCCGAATGGGTATTGGAAGACCCCCCATGAAGGAAGAAGTATCTGATTATGTTCTTAGCCCTTTCTCCAAGGAACAAGAGAAAGAATTAGAAAACATTACGACTGATGCTATTCAACAAATAGAAAAATTTCTTTCTTTAACTTAGCGTTGCAAAAAAAATGGGCGTGTGCTAGAACGACTCTCAATCCTTGCACGTGAGGAAAAACGACCGGCAGTCTTCCGGCGTAGCCCGTCGTTTTTCCTCACGTGCTATAAACCAAAGGGAGGTATTTATGAGTTTTTATGAAACCGTGGTTGTTACAAAACCCACAACATCAAGTAAGGAACTTGATGAAATCCGATCCTATATTGAAGATAAAGTCGGCAAGATCACAAAACACGAAATGTGGGGATCTAAAACTTTAGCCTATCCCATTAAAAAAGAAACAAAAGGTACCTATGCCTACTTTATATACGAAGCAGAACCCAGTAAAATTGGACCATTCACAACTTGGCTTAAAATCCAGCCAAATGTTTTAAGACATTTAGTTATAAAAAGGAGAGCCTCATGAACATAAATATGAACATATTTTCAGAGGAATCAGACTATAAAGGTTCTAAATTTAAGAAAAAACGAGGCTGTCGTTTTTGTGCAGAAAAGGTTAAAGAAGTTGATTATAAGGATACAAAAGTTCTAGTTAAATACGTCACCGAAACAGGAAAAATTGTTCCCTCCAGAATTACAGGAACCTGTGCAAAACACCAAAGAAAATTAGCAATCGCAATCAAACGTGCGCGCATTTTAGCACTTTTATCATTTACCTCAAGTGCCATATAAAATGAAAGGGAGGCATCACTTGAAATTTTTAGCAGAAATCACCTTTTATGGGGTCACTTCTGCCTTTTTGTTTGCAACTATTATTGGTGCCGTCCTAGCACCCGCCCCTCTTCTTTATATGTATGCAAGATATGGAAAAATTGCTAGTTTAGTGTGTCTTCTTTTAGCATCTTTAACTATTCTTATTATCATGCGAGATGCCAATACTCTTTTGATTTTTGGTACAACACTAGGGACCTTGCTTTTGGGTCTCTTTTACTTCCTTGATAAAAAAAACACCACTCCCAATATTATTTTTAAATGCTCAGCTATCATGCTTTGTCTTTGCGGTATTTTCCTTTTTTCAAAAACAGGCTTTGACTATACAAGAACTCAACATGGAGTTTCAAAATATATTGAACAAACTCAAAAAACTTTGAGCCAACAACCAGCTCTCTCAGAAAAATTTGAAAAAAATATAAAGCTAAGCAGGCTTTGGCATAGTCCTGAAACTTTGGCAGCTAATTTTCTAGAACAGCTTCCTGGATATATTATTACCTTCATCTTACTCTTGACATGGCTCAATATTATTTTTCTCAGAAAGTGGGCCCCCCATTTATTTCTTCAAACTGAAAAGTTACACCTTTGGAAAGCCCCTGAATTACTAGTATGGGCAGCCATTGCCTGTTTAGTTCCTATTGTGTTTGGAGAGGTTAGAGTTATAAATTTAGCTACGAATATTTTAAGAATTTTACTGTTTATTTATTTCTTGCAGGGTTTAGCCATTCTTTCTTTCTTGTTTCACAACAGAAAAATAACCCTACCTATGCAGTTTTTATTACTTTTATTTATGAGCATCATTAATATTCCCTTACCATCAGGCGAAGGAATATTTTCGAGCCTGTGGGTTAATTTACCAACGCTCATTGGTTTCTTTGATATTTGGATTAATTTTAGAGGACGTCTTTCACCACCAAAAAGGAGTTATTTATGAAAATTATTTTACAAGAAGATGTAGAAAAATTGGGGAGTGCAGGAGATCTTGTTAATGTCGCTGATGGTTATGCACGAAATTATTTAATCCCAAGAAAACTGGGTTCACCCGCAACAACAAAAAATTTAAATATTTTAGAGCATCAAAAAAGAACCATTGAAGCTAAAATGAAGAAAAGAAAAAAAGAGGCTCAGAAATTAAAAGAAAAATTAGAAAGCCTCTCTTGCACTATTAGTAAAAAGGTTGGGGAAGGTGAAAAACTATTTGGAAGTGTTACCTCCATGGATATTGATGAGGCTCTTCGAGCAGAAGGACTCAATATTGATAGAAGACAAATCCTCTTGAAAGAGCCTATCAATGAAATAGGTGTTTATAATGTAGAATTAAAGCTGACAAATGAAGTGACA
>CAYJUJ010000076.1:0-7481 GCA_964373325.1 uncultured bacterium | reverse complement strand
ATAACTATGGAGTAAATGTAGGCGTCTTCTTCTTCAACTCCAACTTGAAGATACTTATAAGGTGCTCGTGAAAAAGCATCCCATAAGGGTGGGATTTGTGAAAGTGGATAATCAGGGATTTCTTCTGGAGAACCATATTTCGAGAAAACTGTATTTGCATCTTGGAGAGAATCGCCAATATAAAGTTGCCCTAAGGCATTTTTATTTCTGCCATCACGCCACGTAATTTGAATATAATCAATAGACTTAGGTTGTAGTTTAATCACACGAGTGCGCGCTCCTGCCCGAATAACACTGTGAATAGGTTCTGGTTGTGGGTTTAAATTGACTGCATTTGCTGTGATGGTGAAAAAAAAGAGAGAAAATAGAGATAAAATAATCGATTTCATAACAACAACACCTCCAACTTAAGAATTAATGGAGATTAGTATGTTGTCAAGGCAAGACTAGAAAAGTGGTGGTGGAGCGGCGGGGCGTTCTTTATTAATTCTATCTTGGTCAACTTGGTTTTGTATTTGCTGTGTCCTATCAGAGGGGTAGGTGTCAGGAAGTCTACTTTTTGTGAGGGTGTCTTCCATCTGGTTTACAAAAGAAGAAATATCAGGAGAAGCAGGCGCTCTTGTTCCAGAATCTATTCCAGAATCTAAGTAAAGAATTTTTATAACTAATGCTTTATCAACAAGAGTATTCAAGTTAGTTATATCCCCAAGTGCTGATAAAAACCGGCCAGGTTTATTTATTTTGTAGGTAATATTAAGTCCTTGACTCTCTAGATGGTTGAAAAAAGCATTCATTTTTTCTTCTGTAACTTTTATGCTTATGACAGCCCCATTTTTACCAATTATGGCAATGTGGTTTTCTGAAACAAGAGTTTCTTCCTCCTCTCCATTCTTGGAAGAAACGGCTACCTTTCCATCTTTAACAGCAATGAGAGAAGATGATTCGAGATAATCTTCTTCTACTTTTTTAGGCATTTCCTCTGCAAAGAAGTTATAAATAATGGATGTTAACATGCTCTCAATTTTACTTACCGCTTCAGCACAATATTTTGTACCTCGAACACCAATAACAGCATTGGGTGTTTCAATATTCATTTTAAGCTCTGGTGTATTTTTTGGAACAACAGCTTTTACGAGACCGAAAAAAAGCCTTAAATATAAAGGTTTTTCTTCTTTTTTGAAATAAGATTCATCTACTGAAAAGATACTTTCAGGATAAACAGTCACAAAAATATCCTTTTCTTGAGCAATGGGAAATAACAAATCTGTTTTTGTTTGATAACCTGTGAAAATAGTGTCTTTGGAAATAATATTTTCATTAAGTGCTAAAAGACTAAAAGAATCTTGCCGCTGATAGGCAGCAAGAGGCCCTTCAATTTTCTGAACGCTTCCTTCTATTGCATAAACAAACGGAGAGCATAAAAGCAAAATAGCTCCTATTTTTACGGCCTTTTTAAACATCATAAACTTCTTTTTTAGTTGGAATAGTTACAAGACTTACAACACACCCTGTTCAAGTTAATTATAGCATAGGTTTTTCAATAATGCCTAAAAAATAATCTCTTTTCTATTCCACGCTTGATATAGAATCCAATTTTTTCATATACTTACGAGTAACTGTCATCTGCCTATTTTTTAGGTGACAGACTCCCATTAAATAGGCATCGAAATGGCCTAGCCTTTACCTATCCTTGACATATTGGTAAAGCCCTTCCATAGTGTTTCGAAGTTGTGTTTGATATAAGGAGGTATTGTTATGAAGCATAAGTTGTTGTTGGGGGTGCTTTTTGTTCTTTTCTCTCTTTTTTCTCCGCTGGCATTTAGTATTTCCGTTCCAATTCTTGGATTTAGTGATCAACTCAAAGCAGATGGTTTGAGACTCATTCAAACTGAACTTAAGGTTTTAGAAGTAAGAACCGAACTCAGTAAGCTTGGACTTAATTGGAAGGTAGGAGAGTGGACATCGTATAGTTTAAATTTAGGTTTTGGAAAGGGTACAGTTAAAAAAGAAGTTACAAGTGATGAAGGTGAAACTTTGTGGCTTTCTTCAAAAATTGCTGTTATGGGACAAGAAAATGATGTTCAGGCGCTTATTAGAAAAGTAGATGGAAAAACTTTAAAACTCGTTGTCAACGGTCAAGAAAGAGAAGTACCAGATATGAAATATGAAATTCTTGAACAAAAAGAAGCTCGTATTTCTGTACCTAAATTTCCAAATGGTATTGATTGTATTTATTTAAAGCTTAAGGAAAAAGAAAAGGGCACAATTGTTGAAACATGGATTAATCCTAAGGAAGTACTTTTAGATGGATCTGTTAAAACAGTTACAGCAGAGGGATTTTTTGTTGTAACTATTGAACTCACAGACTTTGGCAGGCCTTAAACTGTTTTAAGTATTGCTTTGTGAAGTAGGCCGTTTGAAGCGGCGAGCTCTGATTTGTAGTAATTGTAGGTGCTGTTTTTAAAATTACTTACCTTGCCCCCCGCTTCTTCTACAAACAATTGGGCAGCAGCTGTGTCCCACGGTTTTAGTCCTCTTTCCCAATAAGCATCAAAAACACCTCGTGCTACATAACTTAAATCAAGCGCTGCGGAACCAAGCCTTCGAATAGCACGGGAAAGAGCTAGAAATTTTTTGAATGAGTTTAATTCAACAGTTACATTGTCAGTTTTTTTGTATGAAAAGCCTGTTACGATAAGGGCATCAGAAATTTTTGAAGTCTTAGATACTTTAAGTCGAGTTCCTTCTTTCTCTGTCATCCTGAACGGTAGCGAAGGATCTATCTTATAAAGATAAGCTCCTTGCCCTTTTTCGGAGATGTAAAACTCTCCCAATGCTGGTGCATAAACCACCCCTAATATAACTTTCCCTCTTTCTTCAAGTGCAATGGAAACGCAAAAGAATTGTAGTCCATGAACATAATTTGTTGTTCCATCAAGGGGGTCAATAATCCATCTGTAGTCAGCTTTTTCTTCACCAATTTTTCCAGACTCTTCGGAGAGGATAAAATGGTTAGGATAAGCTTTAGAGATGATTTTAATAATTTCTTTTTCAGAAGCGCGGTCTACTTCAGTGACAAGGCCAGCCTTGTGTTTTTTTTCGATATTTTTGATCTTTCCAAAATGTGAGGTTAAAACCCTTCCCGCAGCCCACGCCGCTTCAATAGCTACTTTTTTCATAAATTTTCTGTCATCCCCGCCTTAAATTAGGAAGCGGGGATCCATTCCTTTTTCCTCTGAATGACAAGTGTACGAGAGTTCATCTTATTTGACAATAAGTTCATCATGTCTGTATAATGGATCTTAGATAAATACTAATAATTTCAGCAAGTTATGCTAGGTAAACTAATACCCTCTATGGGGGGAACAGGTAGACGTGTTCAAGAGCTTCCAGCTATTTTCTTTCTAAGTCTTTCTGTATTTTTAGCTGTAAGCCTTTTTTCTTATCATCCTGAAGACCCCTCTATTAACACTATTACTTCTTCTGATACCAAAATCCATAACTTAACAGGCATTGTTGGCTCTTACCTTTCTGATATTTTAATGCAGAGCTTTGGTTTTGCTTCCTTTGTTTTTGTCATACTTTTTTTTGTGGTTGGATTTTATTATCTTATTGCTCAACTTATTATTACTAGAAAGCCTATTAAAGTATTAGGAACTTTTCTTTTTGTTGTTATTTTTTCTTCACTTCTTTCTTTAGTAGCTTCCAAATTTCAAATTAGAGGGGCTACCCTTTATGCAGGGGGTATTGTTGGAGAGTTTTGTTCCCAGTTTTTAGTCAAATACTGTAACGTTTTGGGTGCTTATATTCTTGTGTTGGGAGGGCTCATTGCTTCTTTTATTTTGGCAACGGGGTGTTCTCTTATTTCATTCTTTTTATTTCTAAAACATCCATGGCAAATACTTTCTCAATTTTTTAGAAAAACCATTTCACTTTTACACTTTCGTTTTCAAAAAACACAAATTATTACGCCAATGGCTATTAGAAGTACCCCTTGGTTGCCACCAGAACCCAAAAATAAATTCTTTCGATTTAAAATGCCTTCTTTCCGAATGCCCTCTTTGAAAAGCTGGATTCCTGCCTTCGCAGGAATGACAAACAAGAAAACACAAGTGATTGCCCCAATTCAAAGTGTTCCTATTCCTCTTACACCACCACCTCCTCGTTATTTAGAGGGAAAAATAAAGGATGGATCCTTCGCTTGCACTCAGGATGACAAAAATACGCTCAGGATGGCAGGAAAAAATAAACTGCCAGAATTACCCCCCAGGAACTTACCACCTAAAAGCTTACCTCCTCAAAGAATCCCCCCGCCAGATTTTAAAAATTTTAAATTGCCAGAGCTTTCTTTTCTTCAAGATAATCCTGATAAAGAAATTAAAGTTCAAAAAAATCTGTTGTTAAAAAATTCTGAATTATTAGAACAAAAATTAAAAGATTTTGGGGTTGAAGGTAGAGTTTCTCAGGTGCGTCCAGGCCCTGTTATTACTCTTTATGAATTTGCCCCTGCAAGTGGAATTAAGGTTAGTAAAATTGCAAACCTTTCTGATGATTTGGCTCTTTCTCTTTCAGCTTTAAGTGTTCGGATTATTGCCCCTATTCCTGGAAAAAATGTTGTTGGTATTGAAATTCCAAATGAAACAAGACAAATGGTTTCTCTTCGCGACCTTCTTGAGAACCAAGCCTTTGGAAGTCAAAAATATCACATTCCTATTCCATTAGGTAAGGGAGCTTTGGGTGACCCTTACATTGCTGATCTTTTTAGAATGCCACACCTTCTTGTTGCTGGTGCAACTGGTTCTGGGAAATCCGTTTTTGTTAACTCTCTTATTTGCAGTCTTCTTTATCGCTTCAAACCTGATCAAGTTCGTTTTATTATGATTGATCCAAAAATGCTTGAACTTTCTTATTATGATGACATTCCACACTTATTATTACCTGTTGTGATAGATCCTAGAAAGGCATCGTTAGCTCTTAAATGGGCGGTTCGAGAAATGGAAAAACGCTATGACATTATGGCTAAAATTGGGGCGCGTAATGTCGATTCTTTTAATCAACGGATTGAAATGAGGTCCATGCGTGAAAAGCTTCAAGAACATGTAGAAGTGGTACAACCCATGCCTTACATTATTATTTTTATCGACGAGCTTGCAGATTTAATGATGGTAACTCCAAAAGATGTGGAAATTTCAATTGCAAGATTAGCACAAATGGCGAGAGCTGCAGGAATTCATTTAATTGTAGCAACGCAGCGGCCTTCTGTTGATGTTATTACGGGGCTTATCAAGGCTAATTTTCCAGCTCGTATTTCTTTTCAAGTGTCTTCAAAAATTGACTCACGTACTATTTTAGATACTGGCGGAGCGGAGCGGCTTTTGGGAGATGGTGATATGCTTTATCTAGCGCCTGGCACTGCCAAAGTAAAACGAATTCACGGTGCCTATATTTCTGATCAAGAGATTAAACAAATTGCTGATTTCTTAAGGGCTCAAAGCGCCCCAGATTATAATAATTCTATTTTGCAATGGCATGAAGAAGAAAAAGATCCTGAATCTCCTGAAGATGACGAACTTTACCAAGAGGCGGTTACTATTGTTCGAGGAAGCCGTGTTGCATCCATATCTATGGTTCAAAGAAGGCTTCGCATTGGTTATAATCGGGCTGCTCGCATGATTGAACGAATGGAAATGGATGGTATTGTAGGGCCGCAAGACGGTGCCAAACCTCGCGAAGTTTTAGTCGAATAATGCCAGAAAATGTCATTCCTGTAAGGGCATAAATCAATAACCACTTGAAATAATTAGTTATTTTTATGGCACGGAGTTTGCTACTTATCATTGCCGATGACAAGAGGTATACAAATATGCAAGTGACCATACGATGGATGCTTATAATTTTTCTGAGCTTTTCATTCGTCTTTGTAATGAACAAAGATGTTGTGTCTTTTTCTAAATTTCAAAGCCCCAAATTTAAAATTTTAGCTACTGAAAGAATTGATCTTAACGGCGATGGACAAGAGGAACTCATAGTGAAGCTTCAAGATAAGGAATCTATTTATTTACAAGTGCACGGGCAAGAAACTCCCCTGACTCAAATATTTTTTCCAAAAGTTCAAGATGGATTTATTCAATACCAATCAAAAATGACAAACCTGATTGTGGATGATTTTAACAACGATGGTAAAAAAGATATTGCTCTTATTTTTTACAATGCAAAAGAGCATCGTGCTTTTCACAAAATTTATACCTGGAGTTCACAAAAAGAGGATTTAGAGGAAATAGCACCCTTGTCATCCGATCCAGACATTATCTCTTCTGATACACATTAACCGCCTTATTATGATCCTTCAAATTAGTAGAAAAATAATGAGTTCCATCATTTTTTGAAACAAAGTAAATATAATCAACTTTGGCTGGGTAAAACACAGCTTTCAAAGACTCTAACCCTGGGCTTGCTATGGGGCCTAATGGGAGGCCATAAATAGCGTAGGTATTATAAGGGGTTCTATCGAGAAGATTATTTTTGGTAAGGTTTCCATTAAAGGTTTTCCAAATGCCATAGATAACAGTTGGGTCGCTCTGTAACTTCATCCCTTTTTTCAGACGATTTCGAAATACAGCGGAAATCAATGGCCGCTCCTCTGGCGCTCCTGTTTCTTTTTCTACAATAGAAGCGAGTGTCATAATTTCTTTTCTTGTCATTCGAGCTTCTTTTTCTCGTTCTCCAAATTCTTTTAAATAAATTTCAAAGAAACGATCTACCATAGCCTTAATAATTTTCTTTTCTCCAAAATATTTTGAAAAGTTATAAGTGTCTGGAAAGAGGTAACCCTCGACAGAAGGCCCGTTGATATTGAGGCTTTCTAAAAATGGAGCATCAAAGCACGCTTCTATAAAAGCTTCTTTATTGATGAGATTATTTTCAACAAGTTTATCTGCTATTTGATAGAGATTTAAGCCCTCAGGAATAGTTATAGGGTAGAGAACAGGGTGTCCTTTCGTAAGAATGTTGAGTACTTCGTTTGGTTTTGCATTTGTGTAAAAGCGTAATTCCCCAGACTTTATTTTTTTAGATGCGTTGTGCCATCTTACATAAAGATTAAAATACCTGGCATTAGTAATAATACCTTCTGCTTCTAAAAGGTTTGAAACGCGAGAAATCGAACTTCCTGGTTTGATGTAAATAATTTTTTCCTTTTTCTCGTAAGAAAGGGGCATTTTTTTAAACATGTAGATTTCGGTGAAAAGAAAGGCACTAATGATAAAAATAGCTATACCAATTTTAACAAGTATGGGTTTCATTTATTATTCAAATACGACTGCAAAATAAGTGCCGCCGCAACCTTATCAGAAAGTTCTTTCCTTTTTTTACGACTCACATCAGCCGAAATAAGAATTTCCTCTGCTTCTACTGAAGAAAGTGTTTCATCCCACAACACCATAGGAAGTTTCATGCTTTCTTCGATTTTTTTTGCAAAGTGA
>CAYJUJ010000075.1:0-7510 GCA_964373325.1 uncultured bacterium | reverse complement strand
ACAAATAGGTGGGTTACCGTCATCCTTCGTCCCGCGAAGATCGATATTAAAAATTCAGATCAAATATAATGGTTGATTTTTACCATTAATGGTATTAATATACTTAATTAATGGCTAAAGCACAGTTTGTGTATTACTTTAAAGACTACTTAAATGATAAACGATATGTGCTTGAGCAAAAAATATATAAAGTTGAGAATCTTGAGAAGTTTCCGGATGGTATAAAATATAGCCTTGTTCTTTATGATCGAAAATCAAATGATAAGGTTTTAATGGATAATCACCATCCCAAAAGTCATCATGTTCATGTGGGGAATAAGGAATTTGAATATCAATTCACCAGTGAACCAAAACTTATGCAAGATTTTAAAAAATTTGTTTACCAATATATGGGGGTGAAATTATGAAAAAACTTATTATCTCTATTAAATCGTCTTCCAAAGCTTTAGATCAATTTGCGAAGGTTCTTAAAAAGGCTCGCCAGAAAAAGGGGAACATACAGCCACATTATGAAGTTGCCTTCGATAATCGCCAAGATTTTAATAAATTCTTAAGTAAAATTTATATTTTGGAAGCCATTCAATCTCTTAAACCGCAATCCGTTTATGATTTGGCCATGAAGCTTGGGATAGACCCTTCCAATCTCAATAAAGTCATTTTATTCTTTGAAGAAATTGGGGCCATTAAAATAGAAGAAAAGAAAGTTAAAGGAAAATTAGCCAAAGTTCCTGTTGTTGATTATGAAAGCATTGAATTTAAATTGGCTGCTTAAGGTCTCAACAACCGCATTCCGGTGGATGCTATATGCACTGCCTTAGCACGCATCGTTAACTTCATGAAGCACTTCACGGAAGCCGCATGGATTCTTCGCTGAGGTCTCCTCCCCTCCCTCGAGATGACCTTCGGTCACTTTGAATGACGAAAAGAAGAGTCACTCTTTCTGCATGAAGTATGCTGTGCTGAGTTCCTTGCAGAAATCATTGACTAAATAAGCCCCTCCTTGGTATGAAAGGCCGCACCTATTACCAAGGAGGAATTATGAAACAAATAGTCATGTGTTTTGGTGTTTTGTGTCTCATATCATTATCTGTTTTTTCTCAAGAATTAGCTCAAGTAGAATCAGTTAAAGTAGATCTGACAGGAAAATATCAATGTACAAATCCTCACAATGCTGAAAAAAGCGTTCGAGAACATGTAGAACGAAAAGTGAAAAATGGCGTTGAAATAATACACTTTTCAACAAGCGGATCAGCCGGTTTTTGGAATGGATACAAAATGTATTTTGATGGAAAACAACAAAAGGCCGCACATGAAGCCGTACAATATATTCCCGGTGATTACGATTCTTATGACTATGTAGCTGAAAACTCATACTTGGAAAATGAAAAAGGGGTTCGTCAGGTTCGCGTGTACGATGAAGTGTATACTAGTGGATGGTTGGGCCGAAACATTGATAAGGTTGTGAGTAATAAAAGAGTTTTAGACAGACTATTAGATGGCCAAGGAAATTTAATTAAAAGAGATACTTGGATTGCAAGCCAAGGAGAAAAAATGATCTATAAAGAAACAAAAGAACAGCTCTGTACGCGAGAGTAGTCACTTTTTGGATTAAAGTGCTGTATACTCGTTTTTAATGAGCACTATCCAAAAAATAGTAGAACTCTATAATAACTCACAAAAAGAAATCTCTTTGTGTGGGCTTACAAGCCCATCACAAAAAGCGTATGTTTTAAAACAGCTTAAAAAATGGATTCACAAACCCTTTCTTATTATCTGTAATGATGAAGCTGATGCTGAAAAATTAGCAGAAGACCTCTCCTTTTTTCATGAAAATTCAAAAGATGTTGTTTATTTACCTGCTTGGGAAAAAAACATTGCCTCTTTAGAAGAAGCATCTGATAGAAGTAGCGCTCTTTTTCAGATCATTTATCATTCCCCTTCTTTTATTGTTTCCTCCCCCAAAGGAATCAGCAAAAAAACACTACCACGAAAAATATTTGAACAATATTGTCTCCGTTTCAAACAAGAAGCGCCGCTTAACTTAGAAGAAGTATCTAAACGCCTCTTTGAGGCGGGTTATATTGAAAGTAGTCTTACCGATGGGCCTGGCATATATTCCCAGAGGGGGCATATTTTTGATATTTTTCCACCCTATATGGAAGAACCTTTTCGCATTGAGCTTTTTGGAGATGAAATTTTATCGATACGCCTTTTTAACCCAGAAACACAAGTTTCTCATAAGGAAATTGAAGAATGCTTTGCAATGCCATTAAGAGAAATCATCCTAAACCATGAAACCAAAAAAACCTTACACAAAAAGTTTAAATTTCATGCTGATAACAACCACATTCCAAAAAAGAAAAGAGACGAAATTATAGAAAACATCAATAACGGTATTTTTTCACATAACATTGATTTATTTTTGCCCTTTCTCTATGAAGAAACATCAACTGCTTTTGAGTATCTTTCTTCTGATGTGGTTATTTTTTCTGACTCCCCATTAATCTTCCCAACTGTGCAGTTTTTTTCAGAAGAGTTACAAATGGGCGGACAAAATCTTTACATAGAAGAAAGTGAATTCAACTATTTTACAGAACAAAGGGTGCAATTTTACTTTAAGAGTTTTAAAGAGCAAATCCAAAAAACTGGATCCCAGACCGAGTCTGGGATGACAGAAGAAAGTGTTTTTTTTGACTTTAAAAACCACACTGCCCTTTCTCAACACATTACTACAAGTATACACAAAAAAGAGACCCCACTGGACCCGCTTGTTAAAGCAATTAAAGGGTGGGGGGAGAAGCAGTTTAAAACCCATTTCATTTGCCATGGGGAAGAGCAAAAATTACGCCTTACAAACTTAATTGGAGAGGAACATGATATTCAAGTGGGGCAGCTTTCCGAAGGGTTGGTTTATGCTGAAGATAAAATTGTTTTTATTACAGAAGATGAAATTTTTGGAAAAAGAAAAAAAGTTTGGCATAAATCGCAAAGATCAAGGGAAGCTTCTTTACTTCTTCAAGAGCTAAAACCTCAAGACTATGTTGTTCACGCTAGTCATGGAATAGGTAAGTTCATAGGTCTTCAAAAGTTAACACTACAGGGAATGAGTTCTGATTTTCTATTTCTAGAATATGCTAATAAAGACAAGCTTTACGTTCCAGTGCACCGCATGAACCTCATCCAAAAATATATTGGAAGTGGAACCACTCATGTGCCCCTAGATCAACTAGGAACATTAAAATGGCACGTGCGCAAGAAAAAGGCCTCTGAAGATGCTGAAAAACTTGCGAAAGAACTTCTTCATCTCTACGCCAAGCGTCACAAGGCTCGAGGTTTTGCATTTTCAAGCCAAGATACAGTGTTTGAAGAGTTTGAATCTACATTTCCTTTTGAAGAAACACCCGATCAAGAAAAAAGTATTCAAGAAGTACTGGCTGACATGGCATCGGAGAAACCCATGGATCGACTTATTTGTGGCGATGTTGGTTTTGGAAAAACAGAAATAGCTATGAGGGCTTCTTTTAAGGCCGTTCTTGATCATAAACAAGTTGCTTTTCTTGTGCCAACAACACTTCTAGCCCACCAACATTACCAAAGTTTTCGAGAAAGATTTAAAAAATTTCCTGTAAACATTGAAGTGCTTAGCCGTTTTATTTCAAAAGCAGAACAAACAAATACTCTCAAAAAAACCGCTTCAGGCCTTGTTGATATCATTATTGGAACTCATCGAATTCTTTCAAAAGACGTACAATTTAAAGATTTAGGGCTTCTTATCCTTGATGAGGAGCAACGTTTCGGTGTTCTTCAAAAAGAAAAACTTAAAAAAATAAAAGAAAATATAGATATTTTAACACTTACGGCAACACCCATTCCTCGCACCCTTCATATGGCTCTTTCAAACCTTCGTGATTTAAGCCTTATCACAACACCTCCGCTTGATCGCCATTCCGTAAAAACCTATATAAGCCCTTTTAGTGAAAAACTTATTAGAGAAGCTATTCTTAAAGAAACAACCCGTGGTGGCCAGGTTTTCTTTCTTCATAACCGAGTTCAAACGATTGATAAAATCACAAAAGAAATAAGCCTCCTTGTACCGGGGGTTTCGGTTACCTGTGCCCATGGTCAAATGAAAGAATCCCAACTGGAAGAAAAAATGATGCGCTTTCTTAAGAAGGAATATAATGTTCTTGTCTGTACAACTATTATTGGCTCTGGACTTGATATTCCTTCTTGCAATACCATCATAATTAACCGAGCTGATGCTTTGGGTTTGTCTGAACTTTATCAATTAAGAGGAAGGGTTGGGCGCAGTTATGAACAAGCCTATTGTTACTTACTCATTCCTCATTCTTCTGAGCTTTCAGACACAGCTAAAATGCGCCTTTCTGCTATTGAACGCCACACAGAGTTGGGTACAGGCTATAATATAGCTTCAGAAGATTTGGAAATACGGGGGGCTGGGAATCTTTTGGGCTCCAAACAATCCGGACAAATTTCAGGAGTAGGACTTGAAATGTATATTCACTTGATTGAAGAAGCTGCACAAAAACTTCAAGGCAAAATAGTTGAAGAACAAATAGAACCTGAAATTAATATTAAGATAAAAGCCCTTATTCCTTCTTCTTATGTTAAAGACATGGAACTTCGCCTCTCTCTTTACAAAAAAATATCTCTTCTAGAAAAAGATGAGGAAGCACAAACAATTATAGAAGAACTTCAAGATAGATTCGGAGAACCACCTTCAGAGGTTTTAAATCTTTTTGAGCTTATGAATGTAAAAAATATGCTTAGAAAACTCAAGGTTTCTGCTTTGCTTGTGCATGATGCTTTAGCTCAACTTACCTTTACTTCTAACAATATCTTGCAACCAGAAAAAATCCTGCATTTTGTTAGAAAAAATCCTGAAAAGTATGAAATCAGGCGGGAAGGAAAACTTGTTATTCGCCTTGAAAATTCAAATCCGCCCTCTGTTTTGGAAGAGCTTAAAAAACTATTGCACCATATTATATGATGTGAGAGCATTTTGACATGCTCAGTTTTTTACTTGTCATCCTGAGGCAATGCCGAAGGATCCATATTATTACTATATTATTATTTTCCCTAGTGCGCCCAACATTTTCACAATCTAATATTGGAATTGCATCACCAGAAAAACCAAAATCGGATGATAAAATTCTAGCCCAAGTGAACAACACTCCTATTTATTTATTAGGGTTCCTTGAACAATATGACATGGCAACAAAGGGGCGACCTTATAAAACAATAACAAAAAAAGATTTTTTAGAATATCTCATTAAATTTGAACTAGCGGTTCAACAAGCCCAAAAGCTTGGCCTTGATAAAACAAAGTTGGCACAAGAATCTTTCAAATCAACACTTCACAACATGCTCATTCAAAAAGAAGTGGTGCCTAAGCTTAATAACATTCAAGTAACAGATGAAGATATTAAAAAATTCTACGAGGAAAAAGGATTTTCCAATTTTTTACAAATAGTCATTATCCCCACAAATACAACACAAGAATCAGAAAACGAGGCCAAAACTAAGGCAGAAAACCTAAGAAAGGAAGTTCTTAAAAATCCAAAATTATTTGGTGAATTAGCAAAGCGCCACTCTCATGGGCCAGCCGCCCCAGCGGGTGGTGACATTGGTAATAAAACAAGGGACGACCTTTTGCCTGAACTTGCAAAAGAAGCATTCGCGCTTCAAAAAGAAGGGGATATAACGCCTGTTATTAAATCCTTTATTGGCTATCACATCTTTCAGCTTAAAGAAAAAAAATCTCTTTCAGAAATTCTTAAAAAACATTCAGAAGAAATTCGAGAAAAAGCAAAAAACCATAAATCAACCAAGATTCTTGAAGGTTATTACGAAGACCTTAGAAAGGGCACCACTGTTAAAATCAATTCAGATCTTCTTTCAAACTGACAATGACTAAAAAGATTCTTCTTGTTAGCCTTATTCTCTTAATATCACTTCTTTTTTTATATCAAAAAATTTTCTTCAAAAATAATGTGCCTCAAAAGAAAATAGTTATAGCACAAGTTAATGGGGAATTACTTTACTTGAGTGACTTTCTCAAAGAATATAAAACACTCCTGAAAATGGGCCCCACAAACTTGAAACAACGCAACGCAACAACACTTTTAAAAAACCTAACTCTCAATAAGCTTATTCAGGAAAAAATGATCTATGTTGCGGCAGCTCAAAAGTTTCAATCACTTAAAGACTCTATGAGCGAGGGTGATTTGAAATATAAATACATTCAAGAAGAAATATTTAAACACATAGCGGTTTCAGATAAAGAAATAGAACAATACTTTAAGAATCGTTATGCTCATCAAATGAATCCGGAGCAGGCACATCTTAAACAAATTTTAGTTGCTGAAAAAAGCCTTGCGGACCAAATCCAAGACCAGCTTCAAAACAATCCAACGCAGTTTGAATCTCTTGCAGTGCAATATTCTATAGCCCCAGAAGCCAAAAAAGGGGGAGATCTTGGATTTATGAGCCGCTATGAGACATTGCCTGCTTTTATTGAGGTTTTTAATTTTGAAATAGGAAGCATCTCTCCCATTATAAAAAGTCCTGATGGGTTTCACATTTTCAAAGTTGTAGATAAGAAAAAAGAAGGTTTCGTTACTCTAGCTAATAAAAAAAGAGAAATCTATGAAACTCTTCGTCTTGAAAAAGAGCGCAAGTTTTTTGCAAATAAAATGCGTACTTTAGCCCAAACAACAAAAGTTTCTAAAAACACCGCCCTTTTAAACGCAATCCCTTAAAGGTCCCCCATTCTGCCATTCAGGGTGACCGAAGGTCATCTCGAGGGAAGGGAGGAGACCTCGGCTGTCTCTGTCATCCCCCGACTTGATCGGGGGATCCATGAATTAAGCCTGGTAGACTTCTATGCGCATTTGTTTCATCCCGAAAAATGGGTGTTATTGACACTTTTTCTGAATATAATATCAAACGAAAACTTGTAAACAATTTGCTTCAAACATATAAATAATATTGTGGATAAGACCAAACAACCTAAAGACATTGTTTATTTGGATACAAACACAATCAGTTTTTATTTTGATTTAAGACCTGAGATCAAACTGATGAAAGAGGCCACACGCAAATGGTGGACTCAGAAAAGCGACAATTATTACATTTGTACCTCCGTAGCTGTTGAAAGGGAACTTCAGGATGGAAATTATTATCATCAACCCGAGTGTATTGAGTTAGTAAAGAAAATTGCTGTTCTTCCTGGAGATAATAAAGAGATCGATCAGATTGCGAGATATTACATTGAGCACCTTCTGGCACCAAGGGAAAATATTGAAGAATTCCGAGGAGATGCCATTCATTTGGCAATTTGCGCTTTTTATAAGGTGGATTATCTGTTAACATGGAACTTGAAACATCTGGCGAATGTGAATAAACTAAGACAGCTCAAAATTATGAATGCTAGGCTGGAATTGATAACTCCGCAAATTGTAACGCCAGAGCAATTGTTATAAAGGGG
>CAYJUJ010000074.1:0-7525 GCA_964373325.1 uncultured bacterium | reverse complement strand
AAACGAAAGGACGAGCCATTCTGAAAAAAATTGTTTGCAAAGCAAGAACCCATTACATAAAAACTTTGGATAATATTATATGAGCTCATTGCAACTTCCTTTAATAGTGACAGGCTGAACAATTTTCTGCCCCTACATTTTTACGGTGTGATCTCAACCAGTCTATTCCCTTACTTTTTTTAAGTTCTTCCCATTTTTTGTCAATGTCTTTATTGTGCCAACTTCCCCATTGAATTTGAGACTCCCCTCGGTGGCAACTCAAACAAAATCCCATATTAAGAGGTTTTTCTTGTCTGACAACATCCATTTGTTCAATGTTTCCATGACAATTCGTACATGAAACTCCTGCTTGAATATGTACATTGTGTTTGAAGTTAACATAATCTCCCAGTTTGTGAACTCTCACCCATTGAATGGGTTCGTTATTTTCAAAGCTTTTATGAATTTTTTGAACTTCAGGGCTATCTGCTTTAACAAAACGATGGCAATTCATACACGTTTGAGTTGAGGGCACTCCAGCAGTTGGCGATTTTTCGGCCAAGCCATGACAATAAAAACAAGATATTCCAACTTCTCCAGCATGTTTTTTGTGGGAAAAG
The DNA here is from genome assembly GCA_964373325.1 of uncultured bacterium. GTDB lineage: Bacteria > Bdellovibrionota > JACOXK01 > JACOXK01 > JACOXK01 > CAYJUJ01. The sequence goes on along the minus strand of CAYJUJ010000074.1, from coordinate 6,926 downwards.
GCAATGGGTTGTTTGGGTTCATAACCAACATCGGTAAATTTATTGGGATAAAGACCAATATATAAAAGCACTCCTAGCCCTATTAAAAGAAAAGGGGTTACAATTTTAATTATTTTAAAATAAAAATCTAACTTTTTGCCATCCATTTTTTATAAACGTGTATCATTTGTCTCAATGTTGTCAATTGATGGGAATTGTAATAGGAATTTTTTGACCAAGGTATTTCAAGGCGAGCGATTAGGATTAATGGGCGATTAGCTCAGCGGTAGAGCGTTCCCCTCACACGGGAAAGGCCAGTGGTTCGAAACCACTATCGCCCATATTTATTTTAATTCCATTTCAATTTTCTTGATAATGTCTAAATAATTATTTTGATCTGCCAGAAAAAGATTGGCGGTAGGTCACTTAATTAGTATCCTTCATTAATCTTCCTCTCCCTGTAGCCTGTCTGTAGTTTTTGGAACACCTCCTTATAATTAATGTTGAACTCTTCATTATTTCATTTAGAATTTTATTAAATGAGAATTGCTATCATTGATCTAGGTACCAACTCCATTCGTTTTACTATCCATCAATTAGAAAAGGGTGCTAAAAAGCGCTTACTTCATCAAGAAAAGCACATGATTCGACTGGGCCAAGGTGTGTTTGCCGAAGGAAAGCTGGATCCTCATGTCATACGCAGAACAGTTCATTATTTTTCAGCTTTTAAAAGAATGGCTCATGAGCTCTATGTTGATAAAATCATTGCTACGGCCACCAGTGCTATGCGTGAGGCCAGTAATAGCAATAAACTTTTGGAACTTATTCAATCTCAAACTGGTATTGATGTAAGAGTTATTTCGGGCTTAGAGGAGGCGCGCCTCATTGCTTTGGGGATTTTGAAGAATGAGGAATTAGGAGATGGTCGAGTAGGGCTTATTGATGTGGGTGGAGGGAGTACTGAGGTTAGTGTTTGTCAAAATCGTAAAACTGTTTCCAGTCAAAGCTTTCCTTTAGGCACAGCCCGTCTTCAGGAGATGTTTTTAAAATCTAATCCTCCTCCAGCTGAAAATATTGCGCGATTACGTCAGTATATTCGAAGTACCATCAAGTCTAGAATGCAAAAGAAAAAATGGCCTAAAATTTCTGAACTCATAGGTTCAAGTGGCACCATTAGGGCTCTAACGAGAATGGCAAAGAAAATTAATGGTGGTAAATTTTTACATTTAGAAGGCTTGGAAGAGCTTGTGGAGGAAATGAGTTGTATGACAACAACAGAGCTTTTAGGCTTGCCTGGCATGGAAGCAAGGCGTGTTGATATGATTCTTGCCGGAGCCATTTTAGTTCAAGAGTTTATGGAAATTCTAAAAGCAGATCAAATACTCCCAACTGATTATTCGTTGCGCGATGGTATTTTAGCGGAACAAGAGGAGTTATTGAAAAAACATGTAACCTCTCAAATCTCCTTTCATCTACCGCTACTTTTTGAAAAGAGCAAGCGCTTTGGTGCTGATATCAAGCATTTGAAAAAAACCGCAAAGATGTCAGAACTTGTATTTGAAAAATTAAAACCCCTTCATCACTTGACCCAAGATTGGCAGGTTTATTTAACAGCGGCCACGATTTTAAGAAATACAGGAGAAGCTATTTCTTTGGTGAATCATGAAAAACATTCTTACTATATCGTGAAGCATGCTAACTTTCCTAGTGTTGAGCCATGGGAGCTCGAATTTGTAGCCAATCTTTGTTTTTATCATGGGATTTCAAAAACAAATTTAGATAATTTTCCATATAAAGATAATAAACAAAGAAGAAAAGTGTTTTTAAAACTACTAGCACTCCTTTTAGTGATTGATGGGTTGGACTCTCATGCTCAAAAAACTGCTTCTATTAAAAAAATAAGTGTCAAACCACGTCTTATCAAAATGACTATTCAGGGTGGATCTTCCACAGATTTTGAAATTTTGAGAGTCGCTCAGAAAAAAGACCTATTTGAAAAAATTTTTCACAAGACTCTTATTGTTGTGCGGAGTTAAGTGTAGAAGTGGTAAGGGTTAAGGACAGTTCTTCAATTTTATTTCGAGGAGTTCTCCCTTTTTAAGTCCTACGTCTTTACCTGTTAAAGTTTTAATACAAACGGGAATCCAATCTCCATGAGAGCAAATAACAGTGACTGAAGGTGCTTTTGTCTTCCACCATTTGATAAATTGATCCACCTTAGATTGAAGCGGTTCACCTTCATCGAGGAGTTTTGAAATAGTTGGTTTTAGATCATCTTTAAGGAGTGATTCTATGGTTTCAACACATCTTTTTTTAGGGCTTGTCATGATGACAAGGGAAGTTTTAGGATAGTTTTTTTTAAAGTATTTTTTGATTTTAAGGGCTTGTTTTTGCCCCTTAGGGCTTAAACCATTATCAGCGCTCTTGTCACTTGTATCGCGGTGTGCATGTCGAATGATAACTAATGTTTTATAATGTTGTTGCGATGAGCGACAATATGTATGTTCAAAAAATAAGTTTTGTATCCATGTGAAGCGGGGCCCCCATTTTTTGAGGAACCGAGCCGCGGCCGACCTAGGTTTCATAAAAAGGGGATCCTTCGGCTTCGCCTCAGGATGACAGAAAGAAAAATAGAATAACAAACGAAAGGACGAGCCATTCTGAAAAAAATTGTTTGCAAAGCAAGAACCCATTACATAAAAACTTTGGATAATATTATATGAGCTCATTGCAACTTCCTTTTACACGAGTTTGAGAAGATGATCCATTTTCTCTTTTTTGGTTTTCAAATAAACTCGATTTTCTTCATGGGGGGGAATTTCTATAGGAACTCGCTCGATCACTTCTAAGCCATATCCTTCAAGACCAATAATTTTTTTTGGATTGTTTGTTAAAAGGCGTATTTTAGTGACACCACAATTTAAAAGAATTTGAGCACCAATACCATAATGCCTTAAATCAGGAGCAAAACCTAATTTTTTGTTAGCTTCAACTGTATCGTCCCCTTGATCTTGGAGATGATAGGCTTTTACCTTGTTAACAAGCCCAATACCTCTTCCTTCTTGTTGAAGATAAAGAATAACGCCGCAACCCTCTTCGGAAATCATACGAATACTTTCCCTTAATTGCTCTCCACAATCACACCTTTTAGAATCAAATACATCTCCTGAAAGACATTCAGAGTGAACTCGCACTAATATGGGCTCATCTTTGTGAATCTCACCTTTTACCAAAGCTGTGTGCACACATGAATCAACATCATTTTCAAAAACAACTAATTTAAAACCCTTTTTATCACCAACATCTAAATGAGTTGGGAGTTGCGCCTCAGCCACTCTATGAACAAGTGTTTCATTTTTGATTCGATAAGCAATCAATTCAGCAATGGTTACAATAGGAATTTCAAACTTATCGGAAAATTTTTCGATATCATCTTTCCTGGCCATAGTGCCATCATCATTCATAACCTCACAAATAACAGCACCAGCCTCACACCCTGCTAGACGTACAAGATCAATAGATCCCTCTGTGTGCCCGGCACGAACAAGAACCCCACCTTTTTGGGCCTTCAGGGGAAACAAATGACCTGGAATGACAAAGTCAGAAAGCTTTGCATTTTTTTCCATTGCTTTTTTTATAGTAAGGGCACGATCTCCCGCAGAAATACCTGTACTAATCCCTTCTCTAGCATCAATAGAAACAGTAAAGGCAGTGGTCAGTCTTGAAGTATTATTTTCTGTCATCATAGGAAGATTGAGACGCTCAATAATCTTTGAATCAAGAGCTAAACAGATAAGTCCACGCCCTTCTTTTGCCATGAAATTAACAAGTTCAGAATTTGCAAATTCAGCAGCAAAAACAAGATCTGCTTCATTTTCTCGTTTTTCATCATCCACGAGAAGAATGAGTTTTCCTTGCCGAATATGTTCTAGCGCTTTTTCAATTTTGACCATCATATTTTTCCTTCAAAAAGTGATAAACATATTTGCCAATCATATCAACTTCTACATTAACACTTTCACCCAGTTTTTTATTTTTAAGATTTGTTTTATGAAGGGTGTGGGGAATAAGCATTAAGGAGATCTTGTTATCGGAAATTTCATTGACCGTCAAACCAACACCATCAATAGTCAAAGAACCTTTTGGAATAAGATATTGAGTCAAAGGGGTAGGAATAGAAACATCTAATTGAATAAACTCACCCTCTTTTTTTCCAACAATAGTACCCACCCCATCTACATGCCCACTCACTAAATGCCCACCAACGCTATCAGATAACTTAAGAGAAGGCTCAATATTAACTTCTTCTCCAATCTTCCACGTTTTTGCCGTTGTTTTTTCTAGAGTTTCCTCAGAAACATCTGCAACGAAGCTATTCTTCTTAAGAGACGTTACTGTTAAACAAATTCCATTGACAGAAATGCTTTGCCCTTCACTGAGAGATAAAGAATCACTCAAAATAAAAACCATTTTCTGAGCCCTACCATTTTGAAGAGGCTCTATTTTTTGAATGCGGGCGGTAGATGTAACAATTCCTGAAAACATGATAAACCCCTTACAAAAATCCTTCAAAGAGAAAATCATTTCCAACTTTTTCAAATCGAAAATCTTTAAAGGAAAGGGCATGCTCTAAATCACTGACGCCAAGTGGTGCAATAGAGGATAACCCATCTCCTCCTAAAATACGGGGGGCAAAGAAATAGTCTAATTGATCTACTAATTGTTCCTTCAGAAAAGAAGTATTAGTGGAAGCTCCACCTTCTACTATGAGAGAAATAATTCCATCACTTGCAAGTCCTTGAAGAACTGGTTTTAATGCAACCTTGCCATCTTGTTCTTGAACCCTCAAAGCTTTTGCACCCTTTTGTCTAATAGCATCTAATTTTTCTTTATTATTTTCTAAAGTCACAACCATTGTTTTAGAAACAAATGAGTCATTAAGTATTTTTGCTGAAAGGGGAATTTTTAAGTGGGAATCTAAAACAATTCTCCAAGGAGAAGCCTGAACTTTGGGTAATCTTACGGTAAGTCTTGGATCATCTTTAAGCACTGTATTAATGCCAACAAGAATCGCATCTACTTGGCTTCTTAACCTATGAACATAGCAACGAGCACCATCCCCTGTAATCCATTGAGAGGTTCCATGAGAGTCAGCAATTTTGCCATCAAGAGTTGCTGCAATTTTCAAAATAACATAAGGAAGCCCGGTCGTTCGATGTTTGATATAAAAACGATTAAGCTTTTGACTCTCTACCTCAAGCACACCCACTTCGACATGAATGTTTTTTTCGCGAAGCGCATGAATCCCCCTGCCCTGAACACGCCTGTCTGGATCCTCCATACCTATATAAACTTCGCAAACACCTGAAGAAACAATAGCTTCCACACAAGGTGGTGTATTTCCAAAATGCACACAAGGCTCTAAATTAACATAAAGTGAACTTTGAGAAAGGTCACAACCATGTGTTTTTGCGTCTTTAATGGCGCGAACCTCTGCATGATCCTTTCCATAAGCAGTGTGAAAGCCTTCACCAATAATTTTTCCATCCTTAACTAATACTGCTCCAACAAGTGGATTTGGACTTGTTTTCCCAAGTCCTTTTTCAGCGAGAAGAAGCACCTGTTTCATAAACTCTTCTTTCATGAAAGCTCCCGACTTATATCTTTAATTTCTTCTACAAACTCTGAAATATCTTTAAACTGCCGATACACAGAAGCAAAACGAACATAGGCCACCTTATCAAGATGACGTAACTCCTCCATAACAAACTCACCCACAATAGATGTCTTTACTTCTTTCTCACCACTTTCTTGTAATTTTTTTTCGATATTCCCAATAACTTTTTCTATTTGTTCGGTAGAAACAGGTCTTTTTTCACATGCCTTACGAAGACCCATTTTAAGTTTTTCTGAATCAAAAGGTTCTCTTCGACCATCTTTTTTAACAACTAAGGGAAGTGTCAAGAGAACACGTTCATAAGTTGTAAACCGTCTACTGCATTGAAAACACTCCCGCCTTCTTCTTGTTATGGAACCATCTTCCCCAAGACGAGAGTCTACAACCTTGGAATCCTCATATAAACAGAAGGGACATTTCATAAAAGTTTAAAATAGTGTTAAGGGGACCACTATTTTTATTGCCAGCCTAAAAGATGTGGATAGAGAGGAAACTGACAGCACAACTCTTTTACCTTGTTTCTAACCCTCTCCGTTTGATCAGGGTGGCTCAGGCTTATATCAATGAGTTCAACAATTTGCAACATTTCTGCCTCTTTCATTCCACGTGTCGTTACAGCAGGTACCCCAAGTCTTATACCGCTCGTAACAAAAGGACTTTTGGTCTCAAATGGAATGGTATTTTTATTAACAGTAATTCCAGCTTGATCCAAGCGCTCCTCAGCCTCTTTGCCAGTGAGGTTTTTGTTAGTCAAATTAACGAGTACTAAGTGTGTATCCGTACCGCCTGATACAAGCTCATAATCTTTCTCTACAAGTGCTTTTGCCAAAGCTCTTGCATTTTTAACAATTTGTTCTTGATATGTTTTGACTCGAGGAGTTTGAGCCTCTTTTAAAGCAACTGCCTTTGCAGCAATCACATGCATTAAAGGCCCACCTTGAATTCCTGGAAAAATTTGACTGTTAACCGCTTTTTCAAATTCTTGCTTCATGAGAATCATACCACCCCTTGGACCACGAAGTGTTTTATGAGTTGTTGTTGTCACAATATGAGCATGAGGAACTGGGCTTGGATGAAGACCTGCAGCAACAAGCCCTGCAATATGAGCCATATCAACAACAAAACCTGCTCCTACTTCATCAGCAATTTCTCTAAATTTTTTAAAATCAATGGTACGCGAGTAAGCACTTGCGCCTACCAGAATCATTTTTGGCTTTGTTTTCTTGGCGAGGTCACGAATAAAATTGTAATCGAGTCTCTCTGTCTTTTT
>CAYJUJ010000073.1:0-7634 GCA_964373325.1 uncultured bacterium | reverse complement strand
CCGGTACAATTTCTCCAGAGGTTTTCGCCTCCGCTTTTTTAACCGCTTCTTCAATAGTTTTATTCATATTTACCATCGACCACTTGCGCCGCCTCCTGAAAATCCACCACCTCCACCGGACCAACCCCCTCCAAACCCTCCCCCTCCAAAACCACCTCTCGAACTCCCGCCTAATATATTTCCTAAAACCAAGGCTCCCAAAACACTTCCCCTACTTGTTCTGATCCTCCTACCAAAAAATAAAGGTAGAAGAATAAAAATCCATACAAAGAGGTAAAAAAGATTTCCTAATAAGCTGTACTGTCCTCGAGCTCGAACAACATGTTTTTGGTTGAGATTAAGATCTTCACCTAAAGAAGCTGCAATCGCTGCAAGCCCCATGGCAACACCCCCTACAAAATGGGATTCTTTAAAAAGAGGTGTTATGACTCCTCGAATAATACGACCCGCTTCTGCGTCAGTGAGCTCCCCTTCTATTCCCTGCCCCACTTCAATTCTCATTTGGCGATCTTCCAAAGCAACGAGTAAAATAACACCAGTGCCACTGTGACTTCCTATTTTCCATTTTTCAGCCAAACGAATTGAAAACTCTTCTAAGGAATCTCCCTCAAGAGAATTAATAATAACGAGCTGAATTTGTTTTCCAGTCTTAGCATAAAAATTTCTGAGTGCTCCTTCAAATTCCTGTCGCTGGTTTGAACTTAAAAGAGATGCCTCATCAACAACAGCTCCTGTTAAAGATGGAACCTCCCTCCCAAAGAGAGGTAAGGCCAAGATGAGGAAAAAGAACACAAGATATCGAATCTTCAAAATTCAACCTTTGGTGCTTCTTTAGCTTTATCTGGTTCATCCGTTGTGAACTGTGCCATTTTAGGATGTTTGAAGAAAAGACTATTTGTCCACGATGTAGGAATCACGGTAACTAAATTATTAAAGTGTTGTACTTCTTCAATATAACGACGGCGTGCAATAGCAATTCTATTCTCAGTTCCTTCCAATTGAACCTGTAAATCCCTAAAGTTTTGATTGGCCTTTAAATCAGGATAGCGTTCTACAACGAGAAGAAGCCTGGATAACGCTGAACTTAATGCAGTTTGTGCCGATTGAAATTTATTCAAATTTTCTGGAGTGAGCTGATCGGCACTAAAATTAACTTGAGTGGCATGAGCACGGGCCTCTGTTACTGCCTCGAGTGTTTCTCTTTCATGTTTAGCATAACCTTTCACAGTATTGACAAGGTTTGGAATAAGATCAAGACGTCTTTGATACTGGTTTTGAATCTCTGCCCAAGAAGCTTCAACAGCATTCTTTGTTTGTGGAATAGATCTAATACCACAAGCACTTAGAAAAAAAACAACAACAAGCGACAAAATTATTTTTAAACGCATACTCTCCTCCCTTTTTCAATAGTGACAAAACAAAGACTGTGCATTCTCATTAAGAATGTCAAGATCGATATTTTTCCTCCCAAATAGATAGCAACCTTAAAACACTTCTGTCTGTATTAAGTTTTTTCACCTCTTTTGGGCTAAACCACTTTAAATCATAAGACTCTCGACCCATTTTTTCCTGACTTCTCTTTTCTGCTTTTAAGAAAAACCGAATATCATAATGGTAGTGAGCTTTTTCTTCTTTTCTTTGAGGTACAAGGTGAATATCAACATCAACAATATCTGGTGTTACAAATGAAATATTCCATATGCCCGACTCCTCTCTAGCCTCCCGAAGTGCCACCTCTGCCACATTGGGGTGACCATCACAATGTCCTCCTAACTGAAGCCATAGCCTAAGTTTTTTATGATGGGTCAGGAGCACTTGGCTTAGATCGTGATTCAAAAGAAAAGCAGAGCCAGTGACATGTCCGCTGCTGCAATCATTTTCAAAACATCGAGGTTCTTTTTTGATAAACTCTTGAATTTGAAGAGCTGTTTTAGAAGAATTTAAAGACTGCAACTTGTTAAGTAACCAATTTCTATGCATTGTATGCCCCTGTCATTCTGAGGCCTTAGCCGAAGAATCCCCTAATATCAAAACTAGGAGATCCTTCGCGTTGCTCAGGATGACAGAGAGTAAAATTATCTAAAATAAATCAACCCAACACAAGAAAAGAGGAAAAAGGAAGTAATGCACAAAAGACTGATCTTATCCACTTTTAAGCCCAAGTTTAATTGCCCTTTATCCTTTAAATAAATAATAAAAACAGTTTCAGCAAGGGAGAGAAAAATAGTTAAATAGCTTAAATTGTAAATCTTATCGATAAGCACAAGATATCCAACCGATGGCAGATCGGCAGAAACAGTAATATGCATCGCAACAGCACTTACCAGTGCTGTGATACATAAAGCTAATCTTGAATCAGAATAAACAGGACTAATAAAATAAATAACAAGCGCACACAGAAGAACAATAAAAATAGGTAAAAGCATTTTAAATAAATATAGTTTCTTATGCCTTGTAATTGTAATATTGTAATCAAACCTAGAATACTGTTCTCTATCCCCCGTCCCCTCTAAAAATCCAAAGTTAGTAGGATAAGTATAAGGATAAGAATTTAATTCTTGATTTAGAATTTTCCATCCTGGCACTTCAATTTCTTTTCGAAAACTAGAAGAGGCTTTATCGGCAATATACTCAATTCCATCACCATTTTGAAAGCTATCTTCAATTGAGATCATAATTTTTTGCTCATCTAAGGGATAGTTATTTAAGAGAAACGGATGATGAAAGCTTCCGTTCACATGAAGAATTTGGTAGTTCCAGCCATTTTTAACTTGGGGTGTTTCATAAATTTTTTGTGCCATGTGCGTCCATTTTTCAAAAGCATTAATGAATTCAAAGGTAGATGATGGATCTTTCTTCCCCTGCCAGCGAAACCACAAATAAAGATCAGCCACATAAGTATTAGATTTTAAATCAACATTAATAACATCATTAAGATAAACCCCAACATAAACCGGTTGGGGCTCTGCAAAAAGGGAGGGGCAATAAAACAATGTGGAGAGAAATAAAAAAACTTTAAAAAGTAGTTTCATCTATAAAGTAGTATTGTCATCCCCGCACTTAATTGAAGGCGGGGATCCATTCCTTTAAATACTGGATTCCAGCTGGAGCCTGTGCAGAGCTACTGTGAAGTGCTGGAATGACATTATTCTCGAACTAGTTCCAAAAGTTGATCTTCATCTAGAACACGAACAGGATCTTTGCCTGTCTCAAAACGATCCCCTGCACCAACGGTGACAGCCGCTGCAACCACTTTAGTTTGTTTATTTGCACCTCTTGTTCTCAATGCTTGAGTTACTAAGAAAGTATCCAAACACCCAACAAATCCACAACTGCCTCGCAATAGCGCTGCATCTTTTTCCGGCGCAACTTCTAAACCTTCTTTTTGTGCCTTTTTAATAAGTCTTTTTACTTTTTTTGATAGGCTAAATGCTAGAAGTGCTCTATCCTTTGAAGGTAATATACGTACTGTTTCAACTTCAGTAGAGCCAGGGGTTACTTGAACTCTTTCTTGACTCCAGAGATCAACATTTTCATTATAGAGAACGTTAAAACTACTAGAAGTAGTAGGTGTTACTGGCAAAAAAATAGATTTGAAAGAAAGCTCATATTTTGTAAGACCTGGTTCCAAGTTTTGCTGCTGCACCGTTGTATCAAAACCCTCAGGACTCCCTTCTGTAGCGGCACCTCCAATGTGCTTCCCAAGTTCGGCTAAAAAATCTCTATTTTCAAACACTTCTGCAGGAACGCTCTTAGCTCTAAGAACTGGCCCTGGTTCTGTTCTTGGCCCTTCTTGTGAATACAAAGAAGTAGAGGCACAAAAAAGAACCCCTAGAAAAATTCTTAAATACGTTTTCATAATGCCCTCCTTTTAAGCAACATGTTTTTCGAAACCATATATAAAAATAAATATTTGGCAAGCCTTAAATCAAAGACTGTCCCTTCAAAGACTGTCTTTGAAGGGTCTTTGAAGGGACAGAAGTTCAATGCTTGATTAAACATTTTTTCTCCCATAAACTACGCTATGTGGATAAAACCATAAGATTAGCTATTGCAGGAGTTGGTAATTGTGCGAGTTCCCTGATTCAAGGTATAGAATATTGTCGTCTCCACTCTCAAGAAGATATTCCAGGACTTACTTTCCCAGAAATAGGCGGTTATAAACCATCTCACATACAAGTTGTAGCTGCTTTTGATATTGATCAAAGAAAAGTAAATCTCCCCTTTCACAAAGCCGTTTTTTCAAAACCTAATTGCACAACTGTATTTCAAAAAGAAATTCCACCATCTCCAGTTACCGTTAAAATGGGCCCTGTTTTAGATGGGGTGGCAAAACACATGCACCATTATCCGGAGAATCAAACCTTTAAGGTGGCACAAGAAGAGCCTATTGATATCGCCCAAGAACTTAAAAATTCTGGTACTCAAATTCTTGTTTGTTATCTCCCTGTTGGTTCTGAAGAAGCTGTTAAATTTTATGCTCGTACAGCGCTTCAAGCACAAGTTGCATTTATCAATTGTGTTCCTGTTTTTATTGCTTCAAATCCTGAATTTGCTGAGGAATTCAAAAAAAGCAACCTTCCTTTAGTTGGAGATGATATTAAAAGCCAATTTGGGGCAACCATGCTTCACAGAACACTTGTCCGCGCCCTTTCTGAAAGAGGACTAAAAATTGACAGAACTTATCAGTTAAACACGGGTGGTAACACCGATTTTTTAAATATGCTTGAACAATCAAGGCTTAAGTCAAAACGTATTTCAAAAACAGAATCTGTCCAGTCACAACTCGATGTAAGATTAGAAACGGATCAAATTCATATTGGCCCCTCAGACTACGTTCCCTGGCAAAAGGATAATAAAATTTGTTTTCTAAGAATTGAATGGAAAGGCTTTGGAGGAGTTCCTATGAATTTAGAAGCAAGACTTTCCGTAGAAGATTCTCCAAATTCAGCAGGAGTTGTTTTAGATGCCATCCGATGCACTAAATTAGCTCTTGATAAAAAGATAGGTGGTGTACTTCACGAGGTTTCTGCCTTTACAATGAAATTACCACCAAAACAAATGCAAGATTCCGAAGCTCGACATGCCATGGAACAATTCATATCCTGATTTACCAGTTGTTATTTTAGCAGCGGGGGAAGGACATCGCCTCTCCGAGCACTCTTCTCTTTCCCCTAAACCCTTGCAAAAAATAAAAGGCATATCACTTGCAGAAAGATGTATGACAACTTTTGCTAAATTAAATTTTAGAAAATTTATCATTGTCATAGGTTATAAAAGAAAAAAAGTACGAGAACACTTTAAAGAAATAGCACAGCGAATAAGCCTTCATGTGTCTTTTGCAACAGCATTAGAATGGAAAAAAGGAAATGGGGCATCTACCCTTGCAGCTCTTCCTCATCTCAAAAATACACCTTTTTTATTAACGATGGTTGATCACCTACTTCCACCTCAATTTATAAAATCTTTTTTAAGTCAATTAAATTGCAAAGAAATGGCCTTGGCTGTTGATAAGCATATTCACAGTATTTTTGACTTGCCTGATGCAACAAAAGTTCTCATCCAAAATAACTCTATTGTTAAAATAGGAAAAAAAATAAGAAAGTATAATGCCATTGATACGGGACTCTTTTTTTGCACAGAAAAACTTTTCGGGGCACTTAAAGAAGCACGTAAAAATAACTGCCATTCACTAACAGATGGTATTTCAATTTTAGCAAAGCAAAAAAAAATAAAAGCCATTGATGTTTCTGGTTTTTCCTGGTTTGACGTCGATACGAAAGCCAGTCTAAAACATGCCGAGAAATATGGCACTTCTCTTGCATTCTTGTAAAATGATGAAGTTTGCGAAGCATGCAATACCCTATTTGTGCCTTATTTTGTCACTTTTGTGCCCTTCTTTGTCCTTTGCTGGACGTTTAAATACAGAAGAAAGATACCACTCAAAAATAACCACTTTTGATTGGATACCAAAGCCTTTAGATAATAAAGCAGACAAGTGGATCTACACTTCTTACAATGGTCAACCCCTTAAGGAAGAATATGACTTGAATGCTGATGGTTTTATTGATGTCTTGATTGAATGGATCAGGATTAAAAATTTAAAATTAGTTATTGAGGATAAAAACTATGACGGCACCGTTGATCGCCTTACCTATTATTTTCCAAACCAAGTGTACGAGCTTAAAGATGGCAATTATGACCGTGTTTTAGACGAAGTTATGGTGAGAAACCTATTTGATAAAACCCTAGATAAAACTATTGCTATCAATCATCGTATAAATCAACTTCGCTCTATGACAAGGCTGATTCCTCAATGGATTGATTTGCTTTTAGATGTCTTGGAAGAAAGAAAATTAACAGAAGAATTAAACTATGCTATTGGGACCCTGCGCGAAAAATATGTTGAACTCAAAGCACTCTTAGAAGAAGCCCTTGCCTCCGAAGACCAAAGGCTATGGAGCGCCCTCCTTGATAAAAGTAGAGAGTATCTTGATCTTCCAAGTGATGAAATGATACCTGTTTTAAAAATAACATTCGATGAAACCATGTACGCTTTTGCCAAGCACGCCAGTGGTATATTTGTCGTCAATCGTAAAAAAATTAATCATAGTCTTGAAACATGGCTTGGAGTTGTTGATCATGAAATGCTTCATGCTATTCAAGACATTCGATGTTTCAATGATCTTAAAACAAGAAAATCTTTTGATAAAAGAATTACTTACAGTAGCATTCTTTATTTTATACATCATTTAAATGAAAAGATGAGCTATTTCCCAAAAACTTTATCAGAATCAAAGGATTTCACACGAGCCATTCAGGAGTTTTTAGAACTTCTTCAAAGAGTAGAAATTCAAAGTGAACTAGAGGCCTATATTTATAATTATGAAAGACGATATTATTATTCTTTTGAAAAGACAGCTCATGATTTACTGCGTTTAGCTCGAGACAGTATTGGCATGACCTATATTTACAAAAGAATACTTTTTGATGATAAGATGGAAGAGGTTTCTCATCTCTTTAGGCATACAGAAGAAGATGCTAGCAGAATTTATTATGAAACAGCTGGAATTGCTTTGCTCAATCTTTCTCCCAGTATTGAGAAAAGCTATAAAAAACTGAAAGAACAGTATCAAAATACTAAAAAAGAAAAATAATAATGTTTATTATTATCGACGGATATAATCTCATGAAAAGCTCCTCTTATTTTGGTCATAGCTCCCTGCTTCAAGAAAATAGAAAAAAAATGATTCAAGACCTTGCACAATATAAAAAACTCAAAAACCATTCTATTATTCTTGTTTTTGATGCCTATATCAGTGGAGAAAAAGAAGACAGTTTTGAGGCTTCTGGAGGTATTCAAATCATTTATACAAAAATAGGCGAAAAAGCAGATCAAAAAATAATGGAGCTTGCAAAAAACTACCGTGATAATGCCCTGATCGTAACAAACGATAGAGAGATTATTCGTTTCGTTGAATCTTGTGGTTCTTCTACGGTTTCTTCAGAGGCATTTGAATCAAAGGTAATACAAACTGTAGCTTTAGAAAGTGGAGAGTTCAGTAAATTTAAGGCAGAAGATGATGAATAATCTGATAATTACTGAGTAACAATATGGAATCAAGAATTATAAA
>CAYJUJ010000072.1:4429-7700 GCA_964373325.1 uncultured bacterium | reverse complement strand
TTTCAGCATGAATTAGTGTATGGAGTCCGGTTTCTATTTTAGTGAGTACGGTATAAGGCGTCTTCGTTCTTGCGGATTTGGGTGAAGATTTCCATAAGTACTTGATCATTCACAGTAAGTGATCCACTATGATTGGCTTTTAACCACCATTCTTTGTAAGCTTCATATTGAGAGGGTAAAAAAACGGGGAGTATTTTATTGAGATAAATCCATGTGTCTTGGTAGTTAGCGTCTTGACCATTGTGTTTTTCATCAGCTGGATTCATAAATTCAATGAGTAAAGGGATAGCAAGGGCATCTTTGTCTAAAAAAAATTGATAGGCGTAGTAATTTAAAAATCTCTTTTTTTCTGAGGGAAGAGATTTTAAGTAAGTAAAAACCTTATTTCTATTTTCTTTAATGCCCTTCATGACTTCTCCCTGAAGGGGCAAATGATAATAAAGATTGGATGCAATGAATTGTGCGAATTCTTTTAATTGAGGATTGCCTTCTTGAAAAAGATAGGCTCCAAAAACCCATCCCTCTTGGGAAGTAGCTGTGATACGAATTCGATACCAATAATCTTCGATATTACCAATATTTATTTTTTGAGAAGTTTTCTCAAGGACAATAATGGGTGTGGCCGTTTCAATTGTTGCAACTATACTAGAAGAATACGTAACAGGTTTTTCTCTGACAGGAATTTGTTCCCCCCATTTTTTACTAAAAACAATTTCAGCCGATGATAAATAGGGAACGAATAAAACAATAAGGAAAAAAAATATTCTTTGCATGAGAGAAACATTATCTCTGAATATTATAAATTGACAACCAACTAACTGTCATCCCCGCTGGGAGGGATCCATTCCTTTTTATTGTTTTTTATCAACGGATGGGTCGATAGGAATAATTCCTTCTGCCTGGAGCAGTTTAAGAAGTCTTTCGCTTTTGGTTCTAAGCCACCTTTCGTATATTTGGAGAATGGATGTAGAGCTTCTTATATGAGACATGTGGCTAACCTCTGTTAAGATTTCAACAAAGTTAGAAAATTTAGTGGCTAATTCACCAAATAAATCTTGAAAGACCTTTTCAGGCATCAAATGAGAGAGGTTTTTATAAGCAGTTCCCCCCATACCAATATAATAATCTATGTTCACTAGAGATTGATTAAGACTATCACCAAAGAAACCAGAAATATAAAGAGAAATATCACCCATTTCCTTGAGGAGATGAATTTTGTGACCAGTTCCTGCCTGAAGGGCTTTGTAGAGTTTGATAGCCAAGGGTTCAAAATCAAGACCCTTTTCTGTTTTTTGGTAGAGATGTTCGGTTTGCATAAAGTGAGAAAGCATATTGACCAGGTAAAATTCTACCTCTGCCGCTGTTTCTATTTTTTGATTCTTCAAAGCCTCTTCAACAGCGCTTTTAAAAAAATGTACAGGATTGTTCTGAATAGATATATTTTTCATAACACAACCACCTTTTTTAATGATATCAAATAAACTGCCTCTATTCAAATACTTAAGCCTTTATGTTTTGCTATACTTCAAAAAAACACTGTGATATTAATGAGTTATGAATATTGCCCTTGAGAAGCCCATCCAATACGTGAAAGGGGTTGGGCCTCGTTTAGCGTCTTTATTTTTAAAAAAGGATGTAGCGACCGTTGCTGAAGCCTTACACTTCGTTCCTCGTACTTATGAGGATAGAAGAAATATTGCTCCTATTGGAAGTTTGAGAGTTGGAGAAAAGCAAACCTCTATGGGGCAGGTTCATTCTTTAAGAGTGATACCTTTAAGAAGAAATTTAAAAATATTGGAGTGT
This sequence comes from uncultured bacterium, assembly GCA_964373325.1. GTDB lineage: Bacteria > Bdellovibrionota > JACOXK01 > JACOXK01 > JACOXK01 > CAYJUJ01. Next base: position 5,897 of record CAYJUJ010000072.1, on the reverse strand, counting down.
ATCGTTCATGACCAAACTGGATCTCTCTCCCTTAAGTGGTTTCGGTTTCACGAAAAACTTATGAGAAGTCTACTTAAGGTTGGGCATACTTTAATATTTACGGGAGAAGTTCAAGTATTTCGTAGCACCAAGCAGGTTTTACATCCTGATTTTGAGATTTTAGAAGAAAAGGAAAAAGAAAATCTTCTTCACTTTGGGCGCATTGTTCCTATTTATTCTGAGACAGAGGGGCTTTATCAGAAAACAATTAGAAGAGTTTTAAAAAGGATAGTGGATGAGTACAGTCATCAAATACTAGACCCCTTACCAGAGGAATTGAGAAAGAAATGCAATCTCATTCCTCTTTCCCAAGCTTATCGCGAAGTTCATTTTCCAGAAGCTCATCATGAAATGGAAAAATTAATGATGGGTTTGAGTTTGGCTCATCGAAGAATTATTTTTGATGAGTTTTTTTATTTAGAATTAGGTTTGGCCCTTAAAAAATTAAAACTCAAATTACAAAAAGGGCATGCATTTAATCTGTCTGATTCTTTTATAAAAGATTTATCACAAAAACTCCCTTTTTCTTTAACAGAAGCTCAACAACGCGTTCTCAATGAAATTCTTCAGGATCTTAAAAATGCTATTCCGATGAATCGTTTGGTTCAAGGGGATGTGGGCAGTGGAAAAACAGTTTTGGCAATGGGGGCGGCACTGCTTGCAGCTCAAAACGGATATCAAGCGGTTATCATGGCCCCTACAGAAATATTAGCTGAACAGCATTTTCAAAATTTCAAAAAGTTTTTTTCGAACACAGGTTTTTCTGTAAAATTACTTGTCAGTTCTTTAGGAAGTAAAGATAAAAAACTTGTTTATGAAGGAATTCAAAATGGCGAAATATCTATTGTTATTGGTACCCATGCTGTTATTCAAGGAGAAGTTCGGTTCTCACAACTGGGGCTCGTTGTTATTGATGAGCAACACCGTTTTGGTGTAGAGCAACGTCTTCAATTAACAGCAAAGGGTATTCATCCACACACCCTTGTCATGACAGCAACCCCCATTCCTAGAACCCTTGCTCTGACTGCTTATGGTGAGCTTGATGTTTCGATTCTTGATGAGATGCCTTCTGGAAGAAAGCCCATATCTACTAAAGTAGTCATGGAGCGAAATAAAACCGAAGTGTATCAAAAAATGAAGGAAGAGTTGAAGTTAGGCAGACAAGTTTATTATGTTTATCCATTGATAGAAGAATCAGAAAAAATGGATCTTAAAAATGCAACTGAAGGGGCTAAAAACCTAGAGCAGTTATTTACTTCTTTTAAAGTAGCTCTTCTTCATGGAAGAATGAAGCAGGAGGAAAAGGAAGAAGTAATGAGAAGATTTAAAGAAGGCAAAATCCATGTTCTTGTTTCAACAACTGTTGTAGAGGTGGGTGTTGATGTGCCCAATGCAACAATGATGGTTGTAGAGCATGCCGAAAGATTTG
>CAYJUJ010000072.1:0-4419 GCA_964373325.1 uncultured bacterium | reverse complement strand
GCTTTCTCAGCTTCATCAATTAAGAGGTCGTGTTGGAAGGGGGGCGCACACTTCATTTTGCTATCTTATAACTGGACTTAAAAAGTGGGATGAGGAAAAAGATGCAGTTAAGCGGCTTAAAATTATGGAAAAAACAACCAATGGTTTTGTGATTGCAGAAGAAGATTTAAAAATTAGAGGGCCAGGGGAATTTTTAGGAACTAAGCAGGCTGGATTTGCAGGGTTTAGAATGGCAGATTTAGTAAAGCATCATGAAATTCTTAGAGAAGCAAGACGTGAGGCCTTTCAACTTATCTATACTGATCCTTCGCTCGAAAACCCATCTCACAAACTTTTAAAAGAATATTTTTTAAAAAGCCAAGATAAAAAAATTCAATATTTAACTTCTTGATATCATTTCCTCTTTTTTCTTAGGTAAAGTTTATATAGACAATATATAAATAGTGTGTTAATAGTGTACTATGGCAAAGTGGCTCTTTGTAGAGTGGTTATTGTTTTGGATTCTTGAAACGCAAAAATTTGAATTTGAGTGGGATGAAGGTAATCGAACTAAGAATGAAGAAAAACATGGAATTTCTACTCACGAAGTGGAAACGGTGTTTCGTTCTGGTTTAGCTCTCCCCCTAGGAATTCAAATCAGCCCACTCGTACCAGAACAAAGGCTTGGACTTGTTGGTCCATCGCCCAAAGGAAGACTACTACAAGTAGCATTTATTTTAAGAGAAGGGCGGGTTCGGGTGATTAGTGCACGGCCTTCTCATAGAAAAGAAAGGAGACAATATGAAGAAATCTTACGTAAAATCTCTCAAAGAATATGATGAACCTTTTGAGTTAGATGCTGAAAAAATTCTTGCAGCATTAAAACGATATAAAGATGTTCGCAAGAAACCAACCAGTGTTGCTTTAGATGAAGCTACCATTCAAGAATTAAAGCGAATAGCCGTCAAACAAGGAATTCCCTATCAAGTTCTTATCAGAGTTTTTATTTTAGATGGGTTAGAGCGTTTAAAGAAAGCTGCTTAATTTAATGGCTATCCCTTAATGTAATTATTTCTTTGGATAAACTTTTAAAAGAATATTTTTTAAAAAGCCAAGATAAAAAAATTCAATATTTAACTTCTTAATTCGGAGAATTCAACAGCCCCTCATTGTAAGAGGGCAGTTCCTTTGTCGGTAAATTGAAAAAGTGGTCTCCCCATGTATGATGGGCTAAAAGCTCTATTAAGAGCTTAATAATGAGCTCTCAAACACAAAAAAGGAGACCACTTTTTCAATTTACCGACAGAATAAAAACTCACTTTTCGATTTCTCAGGGATGGTGGTTATCATAGTTGTGTTACTTTTTTTACATCTTGTGCATAGTTTTTAGCAGCAACAAGTAATTTCCCATCTTTTTCAACAATAATAAGATTATCAACGCCAATCGTAGCAATAAGATGAGAAGGTGTGTAGATGATATTATTTTTAGATTTTAGGGAGATGAGCTTTTTATATTGTGAATTAATTCGCGTTAGATCTCCTATATCGTTCCATTTAAACCGAGAGGGTAGAACAATAGTATTTTTCGCTTTTTCTAAAACTGCATAATCAACAGAAATAGACTCAAGATTTCTAAAAATCTTTTGCTTGTACTGTTTTCTATTTGGATGATCAAAAAGTTCTTCTAACTTTTTGTAGGTTAAGGGGAGGTATTTTTTAAGAGCATCTAGAAAAACAGATGCCTTCCATGCAAAAACACCACTATTCCACAGAAAATCACCTGATTTCAAGAATTTCTTTGCTAAAAGTAAGTTGGGTTTTTCTCTAAATCTTTTAATTTGAAAACTATTTCCTTCAGACTTCTCCCCTTTTTGAATATATCCATAACCCGTTGCAGGAAATGTGGGCTTGACTCCAAATGTCACGAGAACATCGTTTTCCAATATAATTTTTATAGCTTCTTTTATTTTTTTATGAAATTCATGAAGTGGAATAATAGGGTGGTCGCAAGGAGCTATGATCATCATTGCCTCTGGATTTCTTTTTATTAAAGCAAAGGCAGCTAGTCCTATACTAGCAGCGGTGTTTCGTCCTATAGGTTCTAGAATGATATTTTTCTTAGGAAAGCGGGGAAGAAACTTTTTAATAAGCTTGGATTGATTTTCAAGTGACACAATAATAGCTTTGTCTTTTCTTATCAGAGGAGAAAAGCATTTAATAGTTTGGGTAATCAGTGGATCTTTTTTTCCAAATGTCAGAAATTGTTTAGGACACTCCGCAGAAGAAAGAGGCCAAAATCGTGTACCACCGCCTCCAGCAAGAATAACGGCATAAGCATTTTTAAGTAACTCTGCCATAGGAATCTTTTAAGCGAATAACATCATCAAGTTCAGGGGTGGATACTTCGAAAACCTCGCAGTCTTCAAGTGCATGCATTCGATGTCGAACGCCTGGTTTAATATGATAATTTTCTCCGACTTTAAGTTCTAAGAGGGTCAAAGGTTTTTGATCAGTTTCAATTTCAAGCCTTAATTTGCCCTTATAGAGATAAATTGTTTCTTCTTTTTTGCTATGGTATTGAAAACTTAATTCTTCTCCCTTTTTAATGTAAAGAACTTTTCCTGCATATTGTGGAGTATGGGCGAAAACCAGCTCATAACCCCATGGTTTATTAATGCGTTTTATTTCCATTTTTATTCTAATTTTAATTCAACTTATGAATTTGAAATTCCTGAATAATATTTTTTTTCTGAAGACGCAAAGCAAAGCCCTGAGCATCTGTTTCTGAAGCAAAACCACCTAGGCAGAGGCTTAGAGTATTTTGGTCTTCTTGGGGACAGAAAAAAACTGAAGGAAATCCCGCTTCTTCTAATTTCTTCTTTTCTAAAGTTGCTTTTTCAGTGTCTGTAAAGATACCTAGTTTTATAGTGTAAGATCCATGTTTTAAAATAGTAGCCAAAACCTTCATGTTTTCTTCTGAGATAAAAAGAGAAGCATTTTTGGAAAGTGTTGGATTATTTGTATTTTGAGTTTCTGCTACAGTTTGTTTAGGTAATTCTTTTGGCATTTCTGGTTCTGTAAAAACTGGCTTTTCCCCTCCCTTTTTTTCTTCACCGTCTGGTAAAAGGGGTTGTACAGGTGGAGGAGGTGAGTTTTCAACAATATTTTGAGGTTGAAGAGTTGTTTCTTTAACAAGGGCAGCGCCTTGTTTATCAAGCCCCATACCGATATAAAGCCCCAAACCAAAAGTAATAAGAGAAACGGTTAAGAGTAAAAGAAATGTAAATATAATTTCAGTTGAAGAAAGGATCAGAGTGATTTTCTTTTTTTCAGCCATGTTTCTTTTCTAACTATTTGCATACCACCTGTCAATGTTAACTCCAGGATTAGCGCAGTCACTGAATGATTTTTGTGAAACGAAAAAATCATTCAGTGACACCTCACTGTCAATGTTAACCCGTCTCACTTTTTAAAAATGTCTCAAAATGAGACACTTTATAGGGTTAAGGTTTAAGGGGCAAGGGTTAAGGGATGGTACTTTCCTATTTATCACTTGACCCTTTTAGGGTTGGCACGGTTTTTGCTTTCAAAGCTCTCTTCGAAGGAGGCTCTGATGAAACACATGCAAAAAGGACAGGGGATGATTGAATACATCATTTTAGTGGCATTGGTAGCAGTGGCAGCACTTGGAATTGTGAGTGTATTTGGACACACAGTCACAGCTAAACTTTCTCAAATTACGGCTGCACTTCAGGGAAGAAGTACTAGAAGTGTGGAAGTACAAGGGGTTGAAGAAAAGCATTGGCGGAAAAGAACTATGAGTGATTTTCATAAATCAGAAGGACGTGTCTCAGATGAATAATAGTGGGAGTACGATATCTGAATTTACTCTTGTGATCCCTTTTGTTTTTCTTCTTATTTTCTTTCTTTTGAGCGGAGTTCTTTACTTGAGTGAAAAGTTTCTCTTAAAATATGCTATTTATGTTGAAACCCGAAAACTTTTACCACAACAAGAAAATGTTTCTTTTGAAGAAAAAAAGAGGGTTGAGACATCTATTTTACAATGGTTGGCTTTTCTTCCATTTCATAAAAGAGTTATTTTTTCTAAAATAAATCAATCTGAAAAAGAAGTATCACTTAAGGCAAGGCTTTATTATTACCTGCCTAGTTCAGTAATCACTTCTTTCTTTCACTTTAATCTTGAGGAAGCTTGTGTACTTAAAAAATAAAGGACAGATTTTGGTTGGAACCCTTGTTTTCATGATACCTTTATTATTAGCATTATTTTTTGTAGTTGAGCTGTGTGAGTATAGCAGTTACCACATTCGAGTTCAGAAAGTAACAGATGAAGCTTCTTTGAAGTCAGCACAAGTTCAAATTAAAGGGCTCCAATTTTTAACCTTAACCAATCATTTGCTTTTAACCCTTCCTGCTAGCTTA
>CAYJUJ010000071.1:4162-7705 GCA_964373325.1 uncultured bacterium | reverse complement strand
CAGATGAAGTAGTAGATGGACCCAATTCTGTAGTTTTTGATGAAGCGGAAAACCGCCTTCACGTTCAAAAAGCCATTATGGCCCTTCTGCTCTCGTAAAGAGGCTGTCCCCTTTAGGGACACCCTTCACAGCTAAGAGTTTCAATTTGGGGGTGGGTCAAGTCGAATGCTTTGAGTGATTTTTTCAAATAATTTCTCGTATTTGTTAAAGTCATTTTTTGGGGCTTGGCAAAGAACTGAATAAAAGATGTCATCGCGATAGAGAAGTATTCTTATGGAACGTAAATCATCTTCTTCGGTAATGATTTTTTTTCCTTTTATAAGTTTAGAACTAATGTCTTTTAGAAATAAAACCTTTTGGCCCTCATTAATATATTTAACTTCCTCTTCAAATGTATGAAATAAGGCATTATGGTTACCCCATGCTCTAATTTCTATATTTTTATTTTCAGCAGATGTAAGAATAATTCCATCACCATTTGTTGAAAATGTTCTGTGAAATTTTTTAGGAACAAGAACACTAAAGGTAAATCGAACATTCACATAACGCTCCAGCTCCTCTTGATATTGAGATTCTTGATTTACCGTTGTGCAAGATAATGAGGTGAATAAGAGAAGTAGAAAAAAATATTTAGAGTTCAAAGTTGTTGGCATCACTTTTTTGAGAAAATTTCTTCAATAAAAAACTGAGTTTTGGGTGGAATCAGTTTTTTAGGATAAAAAGTTTCAATAATGTGAAATACCTGCTTTGAAGTTTTTAACTTAAGATGGTTAGTGAGAAATATAACATCATCGCGGTCATGCGTGTCCCACCGTGCACTAATACATTTCATGGCTAACATATAGGACGCTTCTGGTGCCCAGATACGAAGGTTGGAGAGGTTCATAACATCTTCTTTTCTAAAAGAATCTCTAAGATATCCTTTTGCGGCGTCATTAAGCCAATTGGATTCTAACTGATGGGCTTCACCGATTTCAGCGGAAAGCTTTCGAATGAGATCGGCAGGTTTAAAAATGGCATCAACATCTCGTGTAGCATTTCTACTTTGATATACCAAGCACATGACAGCGCCTCCGATGATTCCAACCTCGCCAATTTCACCACGTATCTGCAATTTTTCGTTTAATTCTTCAAATAGTTGTTTTATTTTTTCTTGTGTTAGCATTATGCCCTTTCCAAAAAATTACTTAAAACAAAAATATTATTTTGTCGAAAATAAATGGGGGATTCAACCAAAGCAGAAGCTTTTAATGCATCTGTCTCAGAAACAAACCATGGAGTTTCCAAAAAATATCTCTTTTTGGCCCATCGGGGTGCATCTATATGGGTTTCATCACACAGCGTCCACACTATGGATGCTAGAAGAGCCCGCAGTTTAAATGGTAATTCTAAAGGTGGGGGAAGAAGTAAAAGTTTTGGATCTAAGGTTTGTCGGAATTGATCAACCAAATTAAAGAAATGAATTTTCCACGATGCAGGGCCGTCGGAAATAACATGGAAACTTACCCCCACGGTTGAAAGTTCTGATTTACATTCAGAAGGTCCCGCTATGAGATCCAATTCTAAGTTTAAGGCGTTGGCTACTGATGCAATACTTTCCAATCGAATATTTGCTTCATGGGCTTCAATATGGCGAAGAGTGGATCTAGACATATGGGCTTCTTTCGAGAAGGTACTTTCCGAAAATCTCTGCCTTTTCCTTAAGGTTTCTATTGGTAATAGATAATTGTATGTTTTATTAGACATAATATGTATAGAATATAGCACAATATTAGTGAAGAGTCAAAGTACTTGTTTTTTTGCCTCATTTGATGGCTGGCACTTTTTAGGCCTAAAAGTGACAGGCACTTTTGCAAAAATTGTCATTCGGAGAGCGTTTTAACATCGTCTGACGTTAAAATACAAATAAAATTAAGTAGATAGGAATATATTCCGTTGGCATTGAAATTGCTTAATAATTGGGCTATAAAGGTGTGGCTAAAGCCCCTCGCAATGACGGGAATGAGGAGTGGTAGCAGTAAAGGATGAAATTAGTTGAAGAGAGTAGTCTCTTTATTATTATTTTTGTTTTTTGTTAGTGGAGTAGCTTTTGCTGAGCCAGAAGCCCCTCCTGTTTCTACGCTTTTTATAGACCTTGTCAATTACACGGTTTTTTCCAAAGGCAAAGATCCTGAAATCGTTCTCGATTTTTTAACAAGAACTTATTATCCTGCTGTTCAAGAGGCAGCACTTCGATCTGGTGCCAATATTGTTCAGTGTGAGGCAGATGGCGTGCTTCTTCACTTTCCCACCAATGGGGCAAGCCCAGTTCAAAGAGCCCTTCGGTTTTTTCATGAAGTACAGCGAACTGTACGAGAAGGAGAATTTCATTTTGAGTTAAAAGGTGGTTTGTATACAGGCAAAAATTTAAATTTAGAGGCGGCCAAAGCTGCAGAAAGGCATGCATCTGCCGGCCATATTGTAGCTAATGATATTTCTTGGAAGTTATTGGAAGGGCCTTTTCGTGTTGAACCACAAAATGGTTTTTTTGATCTTATTTTGGAGGATCCATCTTGGCTTAATTCTTCCTCCGAAACACGGGTTTTAAGAGAGACTAGATTTTTAGAAAGGCGTCAGCTTTCAGTTCTTTTTGTTAATTGGGAGGGTGGTGGATGGGAAGAAGCAAAAAGTAGAGCGCAAGAAACCGTAAGTCGTTTAGGGGGAGTTATTGTGAAAGAGATTACAGGTGACGCACCAGGGTTCATGATTGTTGTTGGAGCTCCAAAATCACACGAGAATAATGCTTTGCAAGCTGTGAAGATCGCATTGGCTTTAAGGGGGATGACAACAGAAGGAGATGGAGGAGCGCACATTCGAATAGGGGGTGCTCATGGTGGGGTTGTGTTTGGAGAAATAGGAACATCCTCTGGAGATGTTATTGGTGAGGTTGCAAATGAGGCAAGCCGCCTTTGCTCTGTTGCGAAAAATGGTGAAATTGTTGTTTCCGATATCATGCGAAAAGAAATTGAGGGTTTGTCATCCAGGCCTCAATCCGGGATCCAGGTTTTTTTTGATGAACCCGTTGAAAGAGAAGTTAAGTCCTACGGGGTTCGAAGAATTCAAAGAGTGAGGGGTGTGGATTCCAGCCTTCACTGGAATGACAGAGGTTGGCAGGCCAGAAATTTTACAGCAGGGCGTGAAAGAGAAATAAAGGAGTTTGAAGGAATGCTCAGAAGGGATGGATCCTTCGAAAATTTGATTCTCTATGAGGGTGAGGCAGGGGTTGGAAAAAGTCATTTAATGAGTATTTTCCGAGAAAAATCCATTGAAGCTGGTGCTCTTGTGTATGAAGCGCGTGTTTCTGAAAGTGGAGAGAACCCCCTTAAAGAAATAGTTTCTAAGTTAGATTGGACTCCACTTTCTTCTATCCAACGTGATGCTCTTCATTGGTATTTGGGAGAGAAAGTAGAAAGCATTGAAGCCTTGGAACCAAAAGATCGTATTCAAATTGTAAAGTCAGCGGTGGTTCAATTATTGTCCCACCCTCATTCTGCTGTCATCCCT
>CAYJUJ010000071.1:0-4062 GCA_964373325.1 uncultured bacterium | reverse complement strand
ATCCAGGTAATCTTCATTGAAGACATGCATTTACTTCCAGAGGGAGAGCGGGCTTTTCTCTTTGATGTGATAAGTGGTTTGCGAGGAGAAAGGGTTTTGTTTTGCGCGAGTGCTCGAAAAACCTCGGAGGTAGCGCCTATTCCCATACCTTTTGGGCAAAGAAAAATAATTGGAAATTTAAATCGCGAAGAAACCCGAAGTTTAATAACGGATATTCTGAAACAAAGAAATGTCATCCTGAGTGAAAGCGAAGGATCCACTTTTTCTGTTTCCGACCCTCTCCTCGATTTCATCTTTCAAAAAACGGGAGGCAACCCACTTTTTATTTCTGCACTTTTGGACAAGTTAATGTCCCAAGGTTTGATTGTAAAAGGAATGGATCCCCGCTTCCAATTAAGTGCGGGGATGACAGAGGGTGAGGGTGTTTTTGATCTTGCAGATAAACAAGCCATTCAAGGTGTTCCCTACACTTTGCGCGGTTTACTACAAAGCCGTGTTGATGGTCTTTCACCCGAAGCCAAAAGATTATTTCAACTTATTTCAGTTATTAGTTTAAATGAAGAAGTGGATTTAACTTTGCTTCAAAACCTCAGTCGTCATGAAATGGTAAGAAGAATTTTTGGGATGGATCCCAGCCTTCGCTGGGATGACAGAGGGGCCTTGGAAGAAGTTAAGGAGCTTCCAACACACAGCCTTTATAAAGATGTTGCTTATGAAACCATGCCACTTGCAATGCGAACCGAGCTTCACTCATTGGTGAGTATTGTACTTGAGCTTACCTATCCTCGTGAAAAAATCGTGGACCAAATGGTTTATCACCTTCGCCGTGCAGGGCAAAAATCAAGGTTTGCACAGTGGTTAGAAATAGCTATTGAGCGAGCGGTTTCAGAATATCAAATGGATAAAGTTATCGCTTTAAGTAAAGAAGCATTGGCGCTTGATTTAACGCATCAACGAAGGGTTAATATTTCGAGACGGCTTTCAGACGCCTATTCCCACATTGGGGAAAAAGATCCAGCTCTTGAGGTAGCACAAGCGGCACTGCCTTTTGCTTCGAAGCCTGAGAAAGTATCTTTTTTAGTTCAAATTGCTCAGCTCTATCGAAAGCAAGGGCTTATGAATGAGGCACGGGCTGCGGCTGACTTAGCTTTGGATGAAGCAAAAGAGGTTGGAGATCCAAAGTGTCTTATGCTGGCTGTGAAAATGCGTGGCAACATTGCTTATGTGGAGGGAGATAATGCAAAGGCGAGAGAGTGTTATGTGTTTTCGCTGGGTGTGGCGGCAAGAGAAAATGACATCGTAGAACAAGCAAGGCTTCATTTTAATTTAGGACTATTACAAGGACGAGAAACAAATGATGGGCAGGACATTGCTTATTTTCAAAGGGCTTATGAATTGGAGAGAAAAGTTGGTAATCCGATAGGAGAAGCAGATGCTCTTTTTGCCATGACAGAGGCACTAGTAAAATTAGGTAAAACTGAGGAAGTAAAAGCACGTTTGGAAGAAATTTTGAAAATCTATAAATCGCTTGGGAATCTAGAGGGACAAGCGGGAATATATAGAAAGCTGGGTCGATTGAATCTAGATGAAAAAAATTGGGATCAAGCACAAACGTATCTTATTCAAGCGTCTAGAATTGCAGAAAAAACACGTGAAATTGGTCAATTGATTTCTATTTACGAAGACCTTGGACGTTTAGAATTAGAAAGGAAGCAAGGCAATTATTTAGTACAAGCAAGGGAATATTTTCAAAGAGCTTATGATTTAGCTATTCAGTTTGGAGATCCAGAGAAAATAGTAAGTACTCTTATCTATCAAGGTTTGGAAAGACGAAAATCAGTTTATACTGTTGAAGCACTTCGAAAATTTCAGGAGGCATATAAACTTGCAAATAATGGAGTTAGCAAAGACACTTTAGGTTCATGCCTTGTTAATATTGCCATTGCTTATGTGGATTTAGGGGCTCATGAAACTGCTACCGAATGGGCAAAAACAGCAGAAGCGCATTTACAAAAATTCCCCAGGCCTTCTGATTTGAAAGAACTTAAGCGCGAAGTATGGGATAAGTTACCACCCTCTGTCTCAGATTTTGACCGTGGCCTCGAACGAGCCGCTGGTACCATTCACCTAGACAATGCCACTCCACGCCCCGATGCTCGCGAAACTAAAGAAAAAGATCCCAAAGCACGTCGGCGTGGCTCTAAAGGGCATCCCTTCCACGGAAAATGAGTTGTCATTGCGAGCGCAAGCGCGGCAATCTCGTATTGATAAACGAATCCTCCTATGCCATGATCAAAAATATATGAATAAAACCTCTCAAATAGAAAAGATTAAAAAACTACTCAAAGACAATGAGGTTATTTTAAGTAAACTCGAAGTGCGTTCACTTAAGTTGTTTGGATCTATCGTTCGTGGTGAAAGAAAAAAAAACAGTGATCTCGACTTTCTTGTGGAATTTAATAAAAAGTCCTTTGATGCCTATATGGAACTAAAGTTTTTTTTAGAAGAACTTTTCAAAACCAAAATTGATCTAGTCCTTTCTAACACTCTTAAAAAAGATCTCAAAGCCACAATAGAAAAGGAATCTATTCGTGTCGCGTGATATTAAAGTCTATATAAGAGACATTTTACATGCCATTGAAAAAATAGAAACCTACACCTCAAATTTTAAAAAAGAATCTTTATATCAAGATGAGAAAACTCTTGATGCGGTGGTGAGAAATTTAGAAATAATCGGTGAGGCATCTAAAAAAATTCCAGACGTCATGAAAAGTAGATATACCGAAATTGAGTGGAAAAAAATAATGGGATTAAGAGATATTCTTATTCATGAATATTTTGGCATCGATTATGAAATCATTTGGGATATTGTTAAGCACAAACTGCCTGAATTTAAATCTCAGATCCAACAAATCCTTACTTCTATAAACAAGTAGATAAATTCGTAGATTTTTTTGATGGATCTGAAAAGCTTCCTAATTTATGCTATAATTATAGTCAAAGGTTGTGTTGTATCTCGTTATTCCTAATTAATTCATAACTAGCTGAAATTATTTGTTTTGTTGTCATTCCTGCGAAAGCAGGAATCTAGCAACTGTCATCCCGCACTTGATGCGGGATCCAGTATTTAAAGGTCTGGATCCCCGCTTCCAAATTAAAGGCGGGGATGACAAAGGTATAAAAAGGAGGGCGTTGTGTGTAAGAAGGCTGTTTTGTTGTTTTCGTTTGTTTTTTGTGTCTTAAATTATCAAGGATTAAAAGCACAACACTCGGCAATTTCCATCAAATGTGGTGAAAAGGATTTAGTAACTGTTGAAATACCAATGCATGGTGTTTCTAGAGGAGATGTAACGTTTCGCTGTGATTCAATCTCAAATGTAAATTCTTGTGCTGATAGAACAGAAATATGGCGAGATGGTACCATAATGGTTCTTTTTGGTCTCAAGGTTGGAAATGTACCAAAAAACTTGGAAGAAGTTACTCTTGGTAATTCTAATCTTGATACTGTGAGGGTTTATGCTGACCCAAACCTTGGTAATACAAAGGGCTTTTTTGACGGAAAGAAAGTAATTATAAATTGTCCAATGAAGACAGGTGATAAGGTGGTTGTTCGAAGTGGTGGTGGCGATCAAGTGACAGTAGTGAAGGCGGGTAGTTATATGACAACAGTGGATGGGGAAGGGGTGCCAAATGGTGCAATACTTCGTTCGGATTTAAATTCAATTGAGCCTGATCTGCGTGGCTTCCCTGGTAGTTCTCGAGAACAGTTTGAACCACCTCTAGAGAAAGATCAACATATAGAAAGAGATTCACAAGGACGTCCCCGTATTGTTTCTGAACCTCCAGCAAGCCCTCCACAACGGGGAGCAGCCCGAAAGAAACAAGAGCGAACCTCAATCAGTCCTTATCATCCTGATTGGGCGGGACTAGAACCCGAAGCGCACATTCCAGGAAGCGATGTGTTAGCAATGTCGATACCTGGAGATTCAAGTGGTACTGGCGGTGGGCCGAAGGCAAAACCAGAAGAAGAACCTAAAACATTGGCGTATATCCTTGCAGAAG
>CAYJUJ010000070.1:0-7760 GCA_964373325.1 uncultured bacterium | reverse complement strand
TCGAAAAGAACAACGTAATGTTGTTTAAAAAGATAGTCAAGACAGGTTTTTTAATTTTAGCGGCGAGGGTGAAAAGGATGAGGAGGCGGCTTGTCTCTTCTTTTTGCGGGCTCTTTTTCCTCCCCTCTTTCTCTCCCAATCTCTAAAGGATTAACCACATGAATTGTTTCTGCAGCTTTTTTCAAACCCCTATCAAAAGCACTGGCTGGTAATGCTGTACTTCGATTTACAATATAGGAAGCTTCTCCCTCCTGAGCTTCCACTACCATTCCATCCACCCTCAGTATTCTAACCTCACCTGGTTTATACTGAGATGAAAAACGATCTAAAAAAGATTGAGGTTGAGCAAAGTCAGAATTATAACGAAAAGAAAGCCGGTCTATACCTAGCATATCCATTAACCAAGTTGTGACGGTAAAATCAAAATCTTTAAGACCAGATGAATTAGCAATATAGCTTAAATCAATCCAAAGTTCTGGAGAAGAAGTCCTTTCTTTAATTTCAAAAGTAATCCACCTAGAATGACTCATACCCCCTTCAACATAATTAACTTTTTGCAAGTAAAAAGAATTCTTTTTGCGAAGCATTCTAAACATATAAGCATGAGGGTCTTCAGTCGCTTGTTTCATGGCTATACTAAATAAAATATCACCGTGGCTCGCTCCCGTTGCTTCAACAGAACTAAAACCCTTGCTACTGTAAAAAAACCTCACAATTTCTAATTGCCATGGTGAAAGTTGAGAAGCAGAAAAAAAACTAACAAATTGAGTAGCAAAATCTAGAAAAGAGGCTTCATTGGAAATTCGAAAATCAAACAAATTCTTATAAGGACCTGTTTCAAAACCACGCGCCTCAAAAACAATAGCATCTCCCTCTCGACACTTAAGAGTAAACTCTCTTTCATTCTTTTCGAGTTCGTAAATGAGCCCCTCTTTTGTTGCTATAATTTTATTGTCTGAAACCTGTACTTCACAGCCTAAGGAAGTAAAAAAGTTTTCCCATGTAGTTAAGTTTTCTTGAGAAAAGAGAGAGATTGGAAAGAAACAAAAAAGGAAAATAACAAGCTTTTTCATGAGGATAGGTTTATACCAAAAGATGCTGAGAAAAGAAAGGAGAAGTTAACTTTTGTTAATGTCTCGATCGTTGAGGTGGGTTTCGAAGTCTTTTTTCTTAAAAAAATCAATAAGTTGAGAAGCAATATAAACAGAGCGATGGCGCCCCGCAGTACAACCAATAGCAATGGTCAAATAAGATTTACCTTCTTTTTCATAAAGCGGCAGAAGCTCATCAAAAAGAGAATAATAATGCTTTAATAAATGAGTCGCAGCTGGCGTTTTTTTTAAATACTCGATCACATCCTCATCGCGCCCAGTTAAATCTTTTAAGCTCTCTTCATAATATGGATTTGGAAGACACCTTGTATCCATCACAATATCAGCATCGAGTGGCAATCCATGACGATAACCAAAGGAAATAATATTAACCCGCAACTCTCGACCACCAGAGCTATATTTTTTTTGAATAAGCCTCCTAAGATCATGAACGGTGAGATGAGAAGTATCTATAATGTCTGTTGCATGCTGACGAATAGATTCGATCCAGTGCAATTCCTTTTCAATACCCTCTGCCACAGACTTAACATCTCGCATTGGATGTTTTCGCTTTGTTTCATTAAAACGACGAATGAGAATTTCTTTACGTGCCTCTAAAAATAAAACCTCAATTCTTTCTTTTAAAGATGTAAGTAAATTCGAAAAGTCACCTCCGATAAGTTGGCTTCTAATGTCAACTCCGAGTGCCACGTCTAAATCCCTTTTTTCTGCTAATTCAAGAAATTTAGGAAAAAGCTCAACTGGCAAATTATCAACACAAAAAAAGCCCAAATCTTCAAGGGCTTTGATTGCGGATGTTTTCCCAGACCCCGAAACTCCTGTAATAACAACAATTTTTTTACTCATTTATTTCTGGTTTTTTTTCTTTTGTATAATCTCTAATCTTTTTTCATCAAAGAGGTTTTCTGCATAACGAAGTTCCCCTTCATGACTTTTTTCATAATCTTTGTGACTTTTGATTTTTTCCTTAAATTTATTGACCTGAAGTTCTAGTTTATGAGTGACTAAATCAACGGAGGCATACATGTCAGTAGAAGCACCTTCTCCAAAAAATTTCACGTTATGACCAAAAAGGGTTACATGAACTATATGACGATGCCCCTCTACTTTAAAAATGCAATTAGCTTGTTGCACGCTTTTTAAATATTTAGTCACATTTTCTAGTTTCTTCTGCAGGTAGTCTTTGAGACTTTCTGTTGACTCACAGTTTTTGAACGTCATTTTGATATCAAGTGGTTCGAGCATCATAAAAAATAACCTCCTTATTAATATATCTTTTTACGCTTAGAGGATGGTAAAACTTGTAATACGTCACGATATTTTGCAACTGTTCGACGTGCAATGTTGATATTTTTGGATTTTAAAATTTCCACAATCTTTTGATCAGAAAAAGGATGTTTTGGATCCTCACTCTCAACAATTTCTTGAATCATGTGCTTAACACTTTCAGAAGCAATATCCCCCCCTTCTTCACGACTGACACTGGTATTAAAAAAGTATTTGAGCTCAAAAATACCACGAGGGGTGTGCATGTATTTACTTGTTGTCACACGGCTCACAGTTGATTCATGCATTCCAATATCGGAAGCCACATCTTTAAGAACCATGGGTTTTAAAAAACGAAGCCCCTTATCAAAAAACTCTTTTTGATGTTTTACAATACTTTCTGTAACCTTATAAATCGTTCTTTGACGCTGATGGATACTGCGAATAAGCCATACAGCAGAGCGGAGTTTGTCTTGAATGTAATCTTTCGTTAAAGCTGAAGACCCCTCTGTTTTTAGAAGATTCTGGTAAAAAGAACTGATCTTCAACTTAGGAAGACCATCTTCATTAAGCACAATGACATAATCGTCATTCACCTTATGGATATAAACATCAGGGGTAATATATTGTGCATCTGCTGGTGAATAGAGTCGCCCAGGCTTTGGTTCTAATTCATGAATAACTTTTACAATTTCAATAACCTTTTCAACAGGAACACGAAGAGCCTTTGCAATAGCCCCATAATTTCTATTCTCAAGGTGAGGGAGATGGTTTTTAATAACTTCTCTTACAACTTCATCTCCAATTTCAAAATAATCTAATTGTGTCAAAAGACATTCTTGAAGGGATTGCGAAGCAACTCCAACAGGATCAAACAATTGTACTTTTTTTAAAACCTTTTGAACATCTGACAGTGCCCATTTCTCTTTCTCAGCTATTTCTTCTGCAGTCATTGTCAAATAACCATCATCATTTAAATTCCCAATAATAAAAACTCCAATGTTTTGTTCTTGATCGTTAAAGTCAGAAAGTTTTAGCTGCCATATCAGATGATCCGTCAATGTTTGCACCTTGGTCATGACACTTTCATATCCAGGTTGCTCTTCAGCACCTCCCTTCTGATAGGGTAAAGCACTTGTTGCATTGTAACTTTGAGCGTAAGACTCCCAATCAAAATGATCTTTTCCCTCAACTAGCTTTTGCCCTTGAGATTCCTCTTTTTCTACTTCTTGAGGAGTCACTGTTTGGAGCTCTTCCTCAAGAAGAGGATTTTCAAGCATTTCAGAAGTAACAAGTTTTTCTAATTCAAGACGAGAGAGTTGCAGTAATTTAATAGCCTGCTGTAATTGAGGCGTCATCACAAGCTGCTGGCTCAATTTTAGAGTTTGCTTAAGATTATACCCCATCCATTTCCCCTCAAAGACGAAAGTTTTCTCCAAGATAATGCTGTTTTGCAATTGGACTGGAAATGAGTTGTTCGCTTGTGCCTTTTATCTGGATAACACCGTCGCTCAAAATATAAGCCATGTCACAAATTGTCAAAGTTTCTCGCACATTATGATCTGTTACAAGTATACCAATACCTCTTGCTTTGAGTTCTTTAGAAATCAGGGTCTGTAAATCAATAACCGCTAAAGGATCAATGCCAGAAAAAGGCTCATCTAAAAGAATAAATTTTGGATTCGTTACAAGCGCTCTTGCAATTTCAACCCTTCGAGCCTCTCCTCCCGACAATGTATAGGCTTTCTGCTCAGCCAAATGACTTATTTTAAAATCTTCTAAAAGGTCTAAAACTTTTCTTTTTCGCTCATACTCATCTTTTTCAACATATTCCATAATTGCTAAAAGATTTTCAGAGACAGTTAAATTTCTAAAAACGGACCTTTCTTGCGGTAAATAACTAATACCCAGGCGAGCTCTTTTATATAAAGGCATGGTTGTTATTTCTTTGCCATCTAACCATACTTTTCCCTTATTCGACCGCAAAATCCCTACTATAATATTAAAACTTGTTGTTTTACCTGCACCATTAGGTCCTAATAAACCAACTACTTTTCCACCTTCAACCTCAAAGGACACACCCCGCAAAATAGGTTTTTTCTTAAAAGATTTTTCAATGTTTTCTGCTCGTAATATATGTCTCATGATTTTTGACGATACTCCCCTTCTACGTTATACGACTCAATTTTCTGACTTCCCGTATGGAAAATAATAATTTTACCTCGTAAAACGTTCTCTCCAACATAAGCCTTGGGATTGCCTCTTAAAACAAGCTTATTTTGGTTTGTTAAAAATACCGCTTCTTTGGCCTCTGCTCTACGATTACCCTGCCATAAAAGAACATCTCCACTCGCTATAGCTTTATCTGGCTCGTTGTTTTTTTCCTGAAAATAAATTTCATATTTTTTAGCAGTCATATGAAAATCTTTTTGAGTGATATTCACATTTCCTTCAAACAATGCTTTTTTTTGGTTTGGATATACCATTAAAGTTTCAGAAGTAATATTGTAGGTTTGCTTTAAATCATTAAAAACTCGCCTTTCGCACTTGATGTCCCTTAATATTTGGTATTCACCTTGACTCACATCCCCTTCCACTCCCTGACCCACCACAATAATTTGAGGCTGTTTAGGATTGGGGCCTTGAAATTGTAGCATAGATGGTGAACGAACACGCTTTTCATTATGAATGTATTCCATATAATCTGTTTCTAGTTGATATCCTGTATCCAGGGTCATGAGAACTTTATTTTCAATTTGAAGATCTTGTTTATTAGAAAAATACTTCCCTCTTTCTGCTTCGACCCCAAAATAAGAACCATTGGGATTTTCTATATATCCTTCCAATACATTTAGAAAAATGAGGTTATCTCCTTGATAAATATCTGCCCCACCTGCCTTAATCTCAACTTTTCCACCTTTCAAGGGAACCTCTACTATTTTAAAATTTTCAAGTACAATATCCGCCTTCGTAGGATAATTAATTTTTAAACGTGGCTCATAGATAGAAGAAGGAGAAAGTAATAAAACTTGAGTCAAAATGACAAAGAAAACAACCGATGACCACGAATATTCTTGCTTCTTCATGTCTTATTTTTATGTTTCTAGAAACCTCGTCTCCTATTAATGGTACCATTGTTTATCCGGGTAGTAAAGCGAGGTGAATTCAGGATTTTAATAAAAGATAAGTAATTTCAACTAGTTATAAAAGCAAGCAATATTTGTGCCACTCTTCCCACTCGAAAAAGAAAGTTGCAATGGGGGCAAGTTGACACTACTGTGTCATCCTGAGTTCGGGCTCTGAATGACAAAAAATAATGGATCTTCACAATAAAAAAATACTGATTGTTAAACTAAGCTCCCTTGGGGATATCATTCACGCTCTTCCAGTATTAAGCACTCTTAAAATGAAATTTCCCAATACCCAGATTGATTGGATTGTGGATGATACCTATCACCACATTCTTCAAGAAAATCCTTTCATGAATCATGTTTGGATATTTCCTCGAAGGAGATGGAAAGAATGGGGACGTTTATTCCGAGATCTAAGAAGGCAAAAATATGACGTCGCCATCGATCTTCAAGGACTGATTCGAAGTGCCTTAATCACAAAACTAAGTGGGGCCACGTTAAAAGTAGGTTTTAGCAATCCTAAAGAAAAAATAAGTGCTTTTTTCTATAATTTAAAAAAACCAGTCAATCAAAACTCTCATGCCATTGATAGATATTTAGACTTACTTTCACTCCTTAACATAGAGGAAAAAAATATTGGATTTCCCTTACCCCTTACCACCCACCCCTTACCCTTTAAGCTTTCTAAAGAACCTTATTATGTCGTGGTACCTGGGGCCCGCTGGCAAAGTAAAAAATGGCCAGTCTCTCATTTTATTGAAGTTATACAATCATTGAGAAAAACCGCTGTTATTGTTGGCTCTGAAAGTGACATCGAAGATGCTCGTTCTATTTATTCAAAAACAACACCCTATTCTTTAAATCTTGCCGGTAAAACAAACTTATTCGAACTTACCTCTATCATTCATGGTGCTCAATTTATCCTGACAAATGATACGGGTCCTATGCACATTGCAGCTGCTTTTTCAATTCCTACATTTTCTTTTTTTGGCCCCACGAGTGAAAAAAAAACAGGTCCCTATGGTAATATTCATACTGTTTTTAATGCGCACGTTTCATGCTCTCCTTGTTTTAAAAAGAAATGCTTTCATAAAGATGATCAAAAAATGATGTGTATGAAAAAGATTACCCCGCAGCAAGTCATTCAAAAACTTAAATAATTTTTGCTTTCATAAGATCGTGAATGTGAATAAGCCCAGTAGGTATTTTTGGACGAGAAAGCTCACATACAAAAAGAGAAGTAATGGCGTTTTTCTCCATTAAATGAAGAGCTTTTGTTGCGAGATTTCCTCTCTCAATCGTTTTTGGATTACTGGTCATAACAGATGATGCGCGTGCTTTTAAAAAATCTTGATCCTTTTCTAAAAAACGTCTTAGATCACCATCTGTAATAATACCTATTAACTCATTTTTGCTATTGATAACTCCCGTGCAACCCAATCTTTTTGCCGTAATTTCCATAAGTGCCTCTCTCATGTTTGTATGTTCATAAACAAGAGGAAGAGCTGCACCTGTATGCATAAGATCTTCTACTTTTAAAAGAAGTTTTCGCCCTAAACTTCCTCCTGGATGAAGGACAGCGAAGTCCTCTTCCTCAAAACCCTTTTTCTTTAGCAAACAAATAGCCAAGGCATCACCTAAGGCAAGAGTTGCAGTAGTACTTGCTGTTGGAGCAAGTCCCAAAGGACAAGCTTCCTTTACTATTGGAATCATAATAGTAACATCAGAACACTTAGCTAGCGTTGAGTTTTGACTGCCCGTTATAGAAATAATGGGAAGATTATTTCTCTTAATAGGAGCAAGAATGTGAAGAAGCTCTTCTGTCTCACCACTATAAGAAATAGCAAGCACAACATCATGAACTCCTAAAACTCCTAAATCGCCATGAGCCCCCTCTGAAGCATGAAGAAAAAAAGCAGGGGTGCCTGTGCTTGAAAAAGTTGCAGCAATTTTACGACATATTTGACCTGATTTACCAACACCAGTGACAACAACTTTACCCTTGCATGAATAGAGAATATCAAGTGCTTTTTCAAAAGATGCATCAAGAGATTTTTTCAAATCCAAAATAGCTTGTACTTCAACATCAAGTACTTCACGCCCTATTGAAAGTATATCTCGCTCCATTATAAGTCTCTTATTAAAGGTTGTTGCGATGAGGAGAGGAAGCATCCATCGCAATCGGTGAAAGTTTGGGGGTGACGCCGGTGGGCAAGCCACACTCGCGCGCAGCCTAATGGCGAGCACGAGA
>CAYJUJ010000069.1:0-7771 GCA_964373325.1 uncultured bacterium | reverse complement strand
CACTGAATGATTTTTGTGAAACTTAACTAACTGTCATCCCCGCACTTAATTGGAGGCGGGGATCCAGACCTTTTTAATACTGGATCCCGGATAGCACAGTAGTGCTTCCGGGATGACAAATATAGATCCCACGCCCTACGGAGTTTATCCTGAGGCTTCTGCCGAAGGACCCGCGTTTGCGCTTCGAAGGGCTCTGGATGACGGCTGGTAGCCGTCACTTTTGGAACACTACCTTAGTTGACCATTGCAGAAGGCGATGTTAGTTCTCAATCCATGGCTAAAACTGTGGTACTTATTGATGGAGTTAGAACTCCGTATGTGAAATCTGGGGATGTATTTAATAATGTTTCTGTTGTTGAGTTAGGACGTGTTGCAGTCTCAGAAACCCTCGCCAAAACAGAATTAGATCCAAATCTTTTAGATGAAGTAATTCTTGGAAATATAGGGCAACCCGCCGATGCTGCTAATGTTTCACGAGTCGTAGCATTAAGAGCAGGGGTACCACGGCATATACCAGCTTATACAGTACAGCGAAACTGCGCCTCAGGTATGCAATCTATTGCTTCTGCCTTTGATCGGATTCAAGCAAATGAAGGTAGTATTTTTATGTGTGGTGGTATCGAGTCTATGAGCAACATTCCTCTTCTTTTTTCCAAAAGATTTGCAGATATTTTTGCAGCCTTGGCCCGTGCTAAAAGTATAGGGCAAAAGCTAGCAACACTCATGAAATTAAGATTGAAAGATTTAAAACCAACTGTTGCTATACTTCAGGGCCTTACAGATCCTATTTGTGGTCTTAACATGGGGCAAACGGCCGAAGTTTTAGCAAAGGAATATAAAGTATCACGTGAGGAACAAGATCAATTTGCTCTTTGGAGTCATCAAAAAGCAATTGCGGCGCAAGATAAAGGAATTTTTCAGGAAGAAATTGTACCTGTTTTTTTAAAAGACCGCGCCCAGAGAGAGGATGTAGGACCACGGCGCAATCAAACTCTTCCCGCATTAGCAAAGCTAAAACCTTTTTTTGATAGAAAGCATGGCACAGTAACACCTGGAAATTCGTGTCCTATTACAGACGGGGCAGTGGCACTTCTTGTGATGTCTGAAGAAAAAGCAGCCGAGCTTAAATTAGAGCCTCTTGCACGAATTGTTGGATATGCATTTTCTGGGCTTGACCCCGCTCGGATGGGATTAGGGCCTGCCTTTTCAACATCAAAACTTCTTCAAAAAACAAAATTGAAAATAACAGATATTGGTCTTATGGAAATAAATGAGGCTTTTGCAGCCCAAGTTATCGCTAATGATCGGATTTTTAAAAATGTTGATTTACAGAAAAAACTGGGAATTGATTATCCACTTTCTGAAATTGACCGAAATATTTTAAATGTTAATGGTGGGGCTATAGCTTTAGGTCATCCTGTGGGTTCTTCTGGCGCAAGGCTTCCTTTAACCATGGCTAAGGAAATGAAACGTCGTCATGTTAAGTACGGCATTGCAACACTTTGTATTGGTGGAGGGCAGGGTGGGGCTATGCTTTTGGAGAGATTATGAGTGCATTTAGTTATGAAATAAAAGATCAAATTGCTTTTCTTAAGTTCGATACGCCTCAAGAAAAAATAAATAAAATTGACATGAAGATAGCAAAAGAACTTGAAGTTTTACTTGAGGTTCTAAAGAAGGAAACTACACTTCAAGCTGTAGTGCTTTACAGTGGTAAGCGGGGTGTTTTTATTGCTGGGGCTGATATTAATCTTATTAAAAGTATTCGCACAAAAGAAGAAGGAGAAAAGCTAAGCCTCGATGCACAGGGTTTGGCAGATTATTTAGAGGCTTATCCGCTTCCTATTACTTGTGCTGTTAATGGTGCTTGTTTGGGGGGAGGGTTAGAGGTTGCTTTAGCTTGCGATTATCGTGTGGTTTCTGATGATGGAAGTACTTCTCTAGGACTGCCAGAAGTTAAACTTGGGATTATTCCTGGAATGGGGGGCTGTGTCAGACTTCCTAAATTAGTAGGTCTTCAACAATCCTTAAATATGATTTTAGCGGGGAGTACCGTCAATGGATACAAAGCCTTAAAGATTGGACTTGCTGACGAATTGGTACCCCATGAGCTTTTTTTGGAGAAGGTATGTGTATTTGTAAGAAGTTGTGGCCTTCGAAAAAGAAAGGCTCAGAAGAGTGTTGGATCTTTATTACTTGAGAGGAATCCTTTAGGTCGAGCGCTTCTTTTTAAAATGGCTGAAAAAAATGTATTATCAAAAACAAAGGGCCAATATCCAGCGCCCTTGGCTGCACTTCAAGTGATTAAAAAAAGTGTGTCTGTTTCTCAAAAGGAAGCTTTAAAATTTGAAGCACAAAAATTTGGAGAAATGAGTGTGACCCCTATTTCTAAAAACTTAATTAATATTTTCTTTTTGAATGAGGAAATTAAGAAAGATAAGGGTGTTGCAAGAGATATCAAACCTCGTGATATTAAAAGTATTGGTGTTGTGGGCGCTGGTGCTATGGGGGGTGGAATCGCTCAGTTAGCTGCCTATAAAGATATTCACGTTCGTTTGAAAGATATTAATGATGGGGCTCTCAATTTGGGGCTTAACCAAGCACGAAAAATATTTAATGAAGCGCTCTCTAAGCGAAAAATTTCCCAAGCTGATTTTGATCAAAGATGGACTTTGATTTCACCTACCCTTGCTTACACTGGTTTTAAATCATTAGATGTTGTTATTGAAGCAGTTGTTGAAGATTTAAATGTTAAAAAAAAGGTATTTTCTCAAATAGAAGAGGTAACATCTCCAGAAAGTATTCTTGCATCAAACACTTCATCTATTTCTATCGATGAAATAGGGGCAGATTTAAAACATCCAGAGAGAATGATTGGAATGCACTTTTTTAATCCTGTGCATCAAATGCCACTTGTTGAAGTTATTCCTGGCAGTCGCACAGCTGAAGAAGCTATCGTAACTATAGTTGCTTTATCTAAAAAACTTTCAAAACTACCCCTTGTTGTTAAAAATAGACCTGGTTTTTTAGTTAATAGAGTTCTTATGCCTTATTTAAACGAAGCTGGTTTTTTAGCAGAAGAAGGGGCTTCTATAGAATTGATAGACCGTGTTGCCCTTCAATTTGGTATGCCTATGGGGCCCTTTGTACTTCTTGATGAGGTGGGCATTGATATTGTTGCTAAAGCAGCCAAGGTAGTTGAAAAGGCATTTGCACCGAGGGCAAAACTGTCTCCACTCATTCAAGGTACTTATGACTTAGGGCGTTATGGTAAGAAAACAAAAAAGGGATTTTATGATTATAATGCGAAAATGAGGAGAGCGGGCGTATCGGAGCAAGTTCTAGCACTCGTCAAAAGTAAAAAAGAATTATCAAAAGAGGAAATAGAAAGACGGCTTTTTTACCCCATGGTTAATGAAGCTTGTCTCTGTTTAGAAGAAGAAATTGTAAAAAGCCCATCTTACTTAGATATTGGTATGATTTTTGGAATTGGTTTTGCTCCTTTTAATGGTGGGGTCTTAAAATATGCGGATAGCGAGGGTTTGGGTAAAATTGCAGATACTCTTTCAAAATGGCATGATGTTTATGGCCCTCGTTTTCAAGTTTCAAAGTTGTTACAAAGTATGAGAGGAAAAAAGTTCTATGGATAAAAATAAAAAAATTGGAGTTGCAGGGTGTGGGCTTATGGGAAGTGGTATTGCACAAACTTGTGCTATGTTTGGTTATTCTGTGCTTCTTTATGACATTAATGAATCTCTCCTAGATAAAGCACTTTCAAAAATAGATGCTTCTCTGTCTAAATTTGCATCTAAAGGGCAGCTCCAAGATGACACTAAAAAAGTTTTAGGAAGGATTCAAACAACGGTTTCACTTAAAGATTTTAAAAATGTTGATTTTGTTATTGAGGCAATCACTGAGAACGAACAAGTTAAATTTGATTTGTATAAAAAGTTAGATGAAGTTTGTTCGAAAGATGTCATTTTTGCTTCTAATACTTCTTCCATTTCCATTACTAAAATTGGAAGTTGTACAAAAAGACCGGATAAGGTTTGCGGCATGCATTTTATGAATCCAGTTCCCATTATGAAATTGGTTGAACTGATTCGTGGCATGGCTACATCAGATGAGACCTTTCAAGAAGTAAAAAAATTAGCGGAGGCCTTAGGAAAAGAAACAATTCTTGCAAAAGATCGTGCTGGTTTTGCTATTAATCGTATTTTAGTGCCCATGATTAATGAAGCTGTGTGGGCTTTGCATGATGGGGTTGCTTCTGCAGAGGATATTGATAAAGGAATGAAGCTAGGATGCAATCACCCTATGGGTCCACTTGAGTTAGCTGATTTTGTAGGCCTTGATACAGCCTTAGCCATTTGTGAAGTTCTTTATCATGACTTGGGAGATCCTAAATATCGCCCCTGTCCACTCCTTCGAAAATATGTAGAAGCAGGATGGTTAGGGAGAAAAACAGGCCGAGGGTTTTATAGGTATGACTTATAAAAATCTTCTTACTGAAGTGAAAGAGGGGGTTGGAACCATTACTTTTAATCGCCCACAGGCGCTTAATGCCTTAAACATGGAAACTATTGATGAGCTTTCTCACGTTTTAACATTATGGGAAAAAGATGCGAGTGTCAGAGGTATTATTCTAACAGGGCAGGGGAAGGCTTTTATCGCAGGGGCTGATATCACTCAATTTAATTCTTTAACTTCTAAAGAAGCCCTTTCTTTTGCCAAAAAGGGCCAAGATGTTTTTAATAAATTAGAAACAATTCTAAAACCCGTTATTGCAGCTGTAAATGGTTTTGCATTGGGTGGTGGGTGTGAGTTGGCGCTTTCTTGTGATTTTATTTATGCCTCTGAAAATGCAAAACTTGGGCAACCAGAGGTTAATCTTGGAATTATGTGCGGATGGGGTGGAACTCAGAGAATGCCTAGGTATGTTGGTATCCCAAGAGCTAGGGAACTTCTCTATAGTGGAGAGGCTATTTCTGCCAATGAGGCTTATCGAATTGGACTGGTGAATCGTGTGTGTCAGTCTGAAAACTTGTTAGAGGAAGTTAGAAAAAAAATGAAATTGATACTTTCTAGAGGACCTATTGCAATAGCTCAAACAAAAAAAGTAATGAATGAGACATGGAAGGCTTCATTGGATGCAGGCCTCAGGAATGAAAGAGAGGCTTTTTCGTTTCTTTTTGATACGCAAGATAAGGTAGAGGGTGTGAACGCTTTTTTACAAAAAAGACCTGCCAATTTTACTGGAAAATAATTCATGCATCTCTCAGAAGAACACAAAATGCTTCGTGCTATGGCAAGGGAGTTTGCCGAGAAAGAAATCAAGCGGGAAGCAAGCGAGAATGACCAAAAGCATCGTTTTCCTCAAGAACTCATTAATAGATTAGGAGAATTAGGTCTTATGGGGGTAGCTATACCCGAGACCTATGGTGGAAGTGGCTTGGATACCTTAGCTTATGTTGTAGCTTTAGAGGAAATAGCAAAGGCATGCGCTGGAACAGCCGTTATTATGAGTGTGAATAATTCTCTTGTTGGTGATCCTCTTTATCGTTACGGTACAGAATTGCAAAAAAAGAAATATTTAAAACCTTTGGCAGAAGGTAAAAAAATAGGTTGCTTTATGCTTTCAGAACCTCAGGCTGGAAGCGATGCCACAAATCAGAAAACAAAAGCAGATAAAAAAGGCGATTTTTATATTTTAAATGGAACAAAAAATTTTATTACCAATGGTCCTCAAGCTCATTTTGGACTTGTTTTTGCCATAACAGATCCTAACGCTGGTACAAAAGGAATCTCTGCTTTTATTGTTGAAAGAGATTTTCTTGGATACCAGATTGGCAAGATTGATGAAAAAATGGGGATCTTATGTTCTGGAACGTGTCAAATCCATTTTGATAATTGCAAAGTTCCCAAAGAAAATCTTTTGGGAGAAGTAGGAGAAGGGCTAAAAATTGCGTTTTCAACATTAGATGGTGGGCGAATTGGAATTGCCGCCCAGGCCTTGGGTATTGCTCAAGCAGCTATGGAGGCATCCGTTGCCTATGCAAGAGAAAGAAAGCAGTTTGGAAAAAGTATTGGGGATTATCAAGCCATTCAATGGATGCTTGCGGATATGGCAACTCATATTGATGCTGCTCGCCTTCTTATTTATGAAGCCGCTAACCTAAAAGATCAGGGAAAATCTTTTTCTATAGCGTCTGCCAAGGCTAAACTTTTTGCTTCTCAAACAGCCATGGATGTTACAACCAATGCTATTCAAATTTATGGTGGTTATGGATACATGAAAGATTATCCTTTAGAGAGATATTTTAGAGATGCAAAAATTACGCAGATTTATGAAGGTACTTCCGAGATTCAAAGAATTGTGATTGCAAGAAGTCTTCTCAAAGATTAACCTATTTTATTATGTACACCTCACATCGCAAGGCTTTATGTCAAAAGCTTAAAGAGGGGATTGTTTTTTCTTTTGGAAATAAAGCACTTATTCGGAATGGCTATGATGTTTCACTTCTTTTTAGACAAGATTCCAATTTTCTTTATCTCACAGGTATAGAAGAGCCTGGTTATGCCTTTATTCTTCTACCCTCTGAAAATAAATATGTTTTATTCATACCTAAAATCGATGCTAAACACATTGTGTGGCTTGGAAAAACACCTTCGCTTACGGAAGCCAAAAACCTTTTTGGAGCCGATCAAGTTTATTATATGGATCAATTAGAAACTGAGCTTTCCAAACTTTCTAAAGTGCATAAAACTGTTTTTTTCTTAAAGACAAACAATCTTCAAGGTCTAAAAATTTATAAAAAAGTGGTTAGAAAAAAACCTCTAGAAGATAAACTACTTCTTGCTCTTTCAGAGTTGCGAGTTATTAAATCAAAAGAAGAAATAAGCCTTATGCAAAAGGCGGCAGATATTTCAGCCACGGGTCATATTGAAGCGATGAAAAAATGCCAAACCGGCCTTTATGAATATCAAATTCAATCTTTTTTAGAGCAAAAGTTTAGAGAAAATGGTTCTTTTCAAAATGCCTATCTTTCCATTGTAGGAAGTGGCAAAAACTCTGCAATCCTTCATTATTTTCAAAATCAAGCTCAACTTAAAAAAGGGGAGCTTCTTCTTATTGATGCAGGCGCTGAAGTCCATGGTTATGGGGCAGATATTACTCGTACCTTTCCTATTTCTGGAAAATTCTCAAAAGAACAAAAAGACGTTTATGAACTTACTTTAAAAGCACAATTTGAAGCTATGAAAATGGTTAAAGCGGGGGTTCAATTTCAGGATCTTCATGATAAAGCCTCTTGCGTTATTGTAGAGGGGCTTAAAGATCTTGGCTTTTTAAAAGGCGCCATTTCATCAATGCTAGAACAAAAACTAGAAAATCTTTTTTTTCCACATGGATTAGGGCATTTTTTAGGTTTAGACGTCCATGATGTAGCTCCTATGCCCTCGCGTGTTACTAAAAAACAGGCAAGTGCTCTTCGTACTAACAGAATCCTCGAAGAAAATAATGTCATTACTATTGAGCCTGGAATTTATTTTATTCCTGTACTGCTACAAGATTCCGAAAATAGAAAAAAGTTTAAGGATTTTGTGAATTGGAAGAAGGTAGACTCCTATCTTGGTTTTGGAGGAATTCGAATTGAAGATGATGTGGTTGTGACAAAAGAGGGCTGTAAAATTCTCACTTCAAAAACTCCAAAAAAAGTAGAGGATTTGGAAAAAATCATTGGGGCTTTTTCTTAAATAAATCCTCTGCGCG
>CAYJUJ010000068.1:0-7805 GCA_964373325.1 uncultured bacterium | reverse complement strand
AAATTTGACGCGGGTTTTGTAAATAATTGTTCGGACCCCTTTCAGGACCCGTCACATTGTAACTACATTTTTTTAATGCTGTTTTTTGGAGCTTCGAACGAAATCGTCATAATCAGCTTTGGCCTCAGAGCGAGTATTGTTGGCATCAGTTAAAATTCCAATTCCTAATATAGGCGGGAGATCAAGAACTTTTTCTCCAGATTCTGTTGTTCTATAGTAAATATCAGGATTTTCTTTGACATAAATATTTATAAAATCCTGATAGACGTTAACTTCTTCTTCTACCCACAACTCCCCTTTTTCATCTTGAGGCCCCGGGCCACTTCGAACAATTTTAAAATAGGTTGGAAAATCTTCACTCCATGAAGGGTTCTTAAATACTTTGCCAGCTGGTAAGGTGCGACTCCATACATAGTTGATAATTTTAGGCGACCCTATGTGACGTAAAAAATAAACGTACACAGAAGCTGCACTGTCATTTAAATACTGCACATCTTCTTGACTGCCAGTTGGAAAAACATGCACCCTCCACTTCCATCGAAGATATGGAAATTCTTTTGCTTCATATTTACTTTTCTTAATAAGGCGTACAACTTTAATATCTAATTCTTCTTCCTCCTCTTCTTCATCTACTTTTTTAGATATAGATTCATTGACATAAGATTCAAGATATTGATTGCCACCCTCAGCTCTTACTTTATATTGGTCTGTTGAAAAAAAGTTTCTTGACCAAATACCCCACATTTCGTTTTTTTCTTCATTTTTTGGAAATTGATCAGGCTTGTAAAGAGAAAAATTATCAATAACGACGTCTTCTGAATAAATGTTTTTTATCGGAATAAAAAACAAAACCCATAAAAAAACATGTACTCTTATTTTACCCCACCCACTCATGACGCCCTTCTTTCGATAATATTGAAATTTGAAATAAGAACTAAAAGGATTACCCTTTCATTATAACATGCCAGCAATGCCTATAGAAGAGGCTGTCCCTAAAAGAGACTGTCTCATTTAAATTGTTGATTTACTTAGTATTTTCAGAGTTAATTTCTAGTTTATCTATATTTTCTCGCATTTCATAGGCTGTTTTTGTGAGGGCTGTTTTTAATATATACTTTTGAAAAAAACGAATAAAAGCAGAACTTTCGGAAATCAACTCTCCTCTTAAAATAATAAGTGACTTCCTGGGTTCTACTTCTAAAACCTTCGTATCACCATGCATTCCTATATAAGCAAATTCTTGAGTTTTGGATTCATCAATGGACCTGCCAACTCGTTTTTCAGCTGCCTCTCTTGATATAAACTCCCAGGCAATCTGATCCATTTTATCTTGAATGTTTATCTTGAATAAAACAACCATTTCATAATGATAAGCACACCATAAAAGACAAGACTCCATATAAACAACTTTCTCATTTTTCTTTTTTGATAAAAGAATAGTTCTTTTAAGGTTTTTAGATAATTTCGTTAAGTTGTCAAAGTCTTGAGTCACCCTTCTTAAGGTGGCTCTAGGATGGTTCACATAGCCAAATGACACTACTTCAAGTCTTTTCTTTTCTTCTGGCAAATCGGTGACTTCGGAAATGCTTACAATTTCTCCCTTCTCTATCTTCTCCTTATAGTGCTCCTCCTCCCAATAGGAAGAAATCCCAAAAATGGGTTTAAAAGCCAAAAAACAGGCTATGAATAGGAGAAGATGGGAAGGAGATATACAATAACGCATCATAATCCTCATGTTTTTAAGCCCTTATGACGATAAATACTACAGGAAATAACTTAGAAATGAAAGATTTAAGAATACAGATGGTGGAGGCGCAAATTAAAAGTAGAGGGGTTTCAAACCCCAGGGTTCTTGAAACTATGATTAAAGTACCACGAGAAAAATTTGTTCCTGAAGAATTGCAAAGATTTGCCTTTGATGATGGCCCTCTTCCTATCGGAGAAGGGCAAACTATATCTCAACCCTATATCGTTGCTTACATGACTGAGCTTCTAGGACTTAAAGGACATGAAAAAGTATTAGAAATAGGAACTGGTAGTGGTTATCAAACAGCTATTTTAGCTGAGTTAGCAAAAGAAGTGTATACGATTGAAAGAATTGAGTCACTTTCCAAAAAGGCGCAATCTACTTTAAAAGATCTGGAATTTTCCAATATTTATTTTCTCATTGCTGATGGAAAATTTGGGTGGAAAGATAAATCCCCTTTTGATGCTATTTTGGTTACAGCTGCCGCAGAAGAAATTCCAAAACCGCTTATAGATCAACTTAAAATTAACGGCACACTTGTTATTCCTGTTGGAAGTTTTTCACAAGAAATTATGGTTGTAAAAAAAACAAACCAAGGAACAACGGTAAAAAGGGACATTGCTGTCCGTTTTGTCCCTTTAAGAGAGGAGGTCCAAAGCAATGAAACCAGCTACAGTAACAAAAATAGATGAATGGAAAAGTGAAGAAAGTTTCAATAAAATAGAACTGCTCGTTCAGTTTCTTATTGAAACAGGAGTCATTGATCCACTTGATTGGCAAGCTTATTTAACAGAACAAAAGAAGTTGACCTGAGTTTGAGCTGTCCTAAAATGTCATTCCTCAACGCGGGTCCTTAGCTGCTAATCTAGCTGTAATACAAAGAGATCCCTCGAACAAAGTCCTCGGGATGACATATTTGTAAATATGTCACTTCATTTCGAAGTAGAGAGTCACCATATTGTTGGCCACAATATCGTTCTTTTTATCAAGAGGTTTTACTTGAACTAAAATAGGCAAATATCTGATATCACTTAAATTATTAATATCTAGTTCAAAAGACCATTGAATGGTCATCTTTTGTTTTGATCGAGGTGCTACCCCTCCTAAAACAATTGAAGCAATGGGTTGGAAAGAAGAAGAAATTTCAATGCTTTCAGGTTTCGTGTGCTGTGGATAATCAGGATTATCATCGAGTCGATTGGGAGTAGAATCATAGTAAAATAAAAGCTCCCCTCCTTTTTCTGCCACCGTTTCACCTAAATTATAAACTTGCACTTCCATTTCTAGCTTATTTTCATCCACTCGTTTCATCACTACATCTTCTGGATAAATGGCTAAATCAGCGTGGTGAGGTCGAACACGCCCTTCTATTGCAGTATTTTCTAACGTGATGGGTGATCTTTGCTTTAACCCTTCACGTAATACCTCCCAATAAGCAAGTCTTAAATCCTGTTCTGAAAATTCAAAATCAGGCACAAGACCTAAGGATTGAATTTGATAAAGAGCATCGACAATACCCCCACCACCTGCAAATCGATAGATCTTATCTGGTTGAATCAATTCTCCATTATTCAAATAGATTTTAAATTTTCGGCGCAAAAACGCATTTGTATAAACAATTTCTGCATGGGAAACATTAATAAACTTATCATAGGCAAAGATAAGCCCTAATGCTTGAACAAGATTCTTTCCTGACATTTCAATGGCATGAAGATGCCAGCTACTTTTAGTATCGTGGTTATAAATATGACTCATCAAATCATAAATCGTGGCTGAATCGATAAAGCCCTTATATAAACCTCCACTAAAAAAAGAAGGATTATCAACTGCAAAGAGAATAGTAGAATCTTTTTCGTGAGCCCCCTCATAGATAATATCTGCAGCTAAATTTCCAAGGCGCGATTCACAAAACTCCCACTTTTGAAGGTCAACTTCAGAGTGAGCAATGTGATCAGAAAAAATGGGCCCATATTCTTCTTCTAATTGATTCATATAATGACGTATTTTTTGACTGATCTCTGTATCTTCAGGCATGGTTGCATCCATAGGAACTAGTTTAGAGTTAAGAAGTTCTAATTCCTTCGTATTGAGCTTAAATAGAAGATCAAGCCTTCCCACATATTGGCCAAATTGTCCTGTTTTCATAATATAAGTAGTACCCTTTTCTTTTTTGACTACTTTTGCTTGTGAAAATTTAACATGAGAATGTCCACCTAAAATAAAATCAATACCATCCACATTTTTTGCAAGGTTTTCATCAGCCTCATCAGTTTGATGAGTTAAGGCAATAAGAATATCCACCCGAGGACGAAGAAGCGAAACTAAACTCTTGGCTACGGCAATGGGATTGCCTATACGAACCGGCTCAAACAAATACTGGTAAAAAAGCTCGTCTGTCGATAAACCAAAAACACCAATTTTAAGACCACTTTTTTCTAGAATAACCCAAGGTGGTTGTTTTGAATCTTGATACTCTTGATGAGTGGGAATGAGCTTATTTAAAGATTTTGTTTCGTCCGTATACATTAAATTAGAAGAAAGAATAGGAAATGAATGAGGGGCATGAGTTAACCACTCTTCAAGAAAGGCTGGCCCTCTAATCCAATCATGATTTCCAAGAACTGCTGCATCTAGGGTTAGGTCTTCTAACATGGTAATGAGGGGACGAGCACGATCTACATTAAAAAATATATTTCCTTCAGAAAAATCTCCAGAATCAAAGTAGAAAACATTGCCCTCTTCTTTACGTGTCTTTGCAACATAAGATTTTATTCTTGCATAGCCTCCTAAAGTATAAGGGCCTAGACGCGAAGGCAATAAATGCCCATGAAGATCCCCTGTTTGTAATAGGGTTAGTTTTATTTCCTGAGGAGCTTCAAGATAAACTTTTTGAGGGCAGATTAATAAAGCACTCGCCAAAACTAGAATGGTAAAAAAAGCTTTTCTCATGTTATTTCTCTCCTATTATTAGGTTGTTGCGATGAGCGTAAGGCGTCACTGAATGATTTTTTAGTTTCACAAAAATCATTCAGTGACTACAAAAATCTGGGAGTTAACCTACCTCATCGTTTTCCTCAGTCCTCTCCCATCAATGGAGAGGAAGCATCCATCGCAATCGGTGAAAGTTTGCGGGTGACGCCGGTGGGCAAGCCACACTCGCGCGCAGCCTAATGGCGAGCACGAGATGTGGAGGGAACCCAGAGGCGGCAGGACCCGCAAACTTTCACTCATCGCAACTTCCTTACTACCGCAATGGCTTCAATTTCAATATCAACACCCTTGGGTAGTTTAGATACTTGAACACATGCGCGTGCTGGTGGCTCCTTTTTAAAATAACTCCCATAAACTTCATTGACCTGTGGGAAGGTATCCATATCAGTCAAATAGATTGTTGTTTTAACAACATTCTCAAGGCTCAATTTTTGAGACTCCAAAAGAGATTTCAAATTATTCATGACAATCTTTGTTTGAATTTTGATATCCCCTGTAAAGACTTGCCCTTGATTGGAAAGATCAATAGGAATTTGTCCTGAAATAAAAAGGAGATCCTCAGTTTGAATGGCTTGAGAGTAAGGACCAATTGCTTGCGGCGCTTTGTCCGTTGAAATGACCTTCTTCTTCATGACGCGCGAAGCGTATCAAAGAGGATTATCTTTGTAAACGCAGGGTTTTAACAATATCGACTAGCCGCGTCATCAAAGCCCTTTACCTTCAAGATAAATAATCTCTCAAACAGATCTTTTAGTTTTTTGTGATTTTAGTTCTCTTGATAAGATTGAATAAATTGGGGAAGACTTTTGTCTACTTTCTGAAATCTTTTTTCAAACTCTGGAAAATCATCATAATAAGTTTTAAAAGCAAGGATCACAGCATTATTTAATTTAAGACTTTGATAAAAATCATATTCCTTTGTTTTAAAAGAATACCGTTTGTAATCCTTTTGAGACTCATGAAGTATTTTCTCTTTTTGAAGAAGTATTTCCTTTTGATTAACTTGGTCCTTATAAAGAATTTCTAACTTGTCTGTTACATCTTGAATAAAGCGTGAAAAAAGTTTGGCGTCAGCTACTTTAGCCTGCATCTCTTGGTACAAAGATGAATTCTTTCCTTTCTTATTTTAAATATAAGCAAGCGTTGCCTCTACCCCCACAAAGTTAGCTAAAGATTCATTAAATTCACCCTGTCCTTTAAGATAAACTGTATCATGGGTCATTTCATGAAAAATCGTTTCAATAAGTGAGAGATCATCTAGCCGCAACATCGTTGAATAAACGGGGTCACTAAACCACCCAAGAGTGCTGAACGCTATGCTCCCCCTCACATAAACATCTAAATCTTCTTTTTCTAAATCTTTTGCAAGGTCTTTAGCATCAGTGAGCTCAAAAAAACCTTTATAAGGCATTTTTCCAACAAAAAGAAAAGACCAGCTGTAAGGCTCTAATTTGTATTTTTCACAGGCAGAAACAACATAGACTAAATACAACCGATTATCTGGAAATTTTACATAAGTTGTGTAGTTTTGAGAAGCCTTTAAACCTATCTTTTCAATGGCAAATTTTTGAACTGCTTGAATAAGAGACAATTTTCGAACTTCCTCACTTGTTAATTGATACTGGGAGGGATTTTTGAGAATTTTTTCGATGGGTTTGGCATGTTGCAAATGAGAAAGATGAATAAGCCCTTGCTTAACAACATACGGAAAACCACATCCTGATTGAAAGAAAAGAGAAAATAGAAAGAGAAAATAAATTAAAACCCGTTGCATTTTTAAATGTTATCAGTTTAGTTGACAGTACTCAATATTTTGATGATCATAAGAAAAAAATGGAAT
Source organism: uncultured bacterium (assembly GCA_964373325.1). Lineage (GTDB taxonomy): Bacteria > Bdellovibrionota > JACOXK01 > JACOXK01 > JACOXK01 > CAYJUJ01. The sequence continues at coordinate 1,227 of CAYJUJ010000068.1, read as the reverse complement.
TTAAACTACCTGATATTGGCGAAGGCATACACGAAGGAGAAATAGTTAAATGGCGTGTTAAAGAGGGTGATTCTATTTCTGAAAATGCACCCCTTGTTGAAGTCATGACAGATAAAGCAACGGTTGAAATCCCATCACCTACCAAAGGTAAGATTCAAAAAATACATTTTAAAGAAGGTCAAACAGTTCAAGTTGATACTGTTATTGTCACAATCCAAGAAGAAGGGGCAAGTCCAAAAAAGTTTTCACCCTCCACTGTATCTCCTCCCATCAAGGGAGGAGAAATAAGAACTACTCCCTCTTCACCAACTGTGCTAGCCGCACCAGCAGTGAGGCAATTAGCCAAAGAGTTAGGGGTTGATCTCGCTAAAGTTAAAGGATCGGGCCCTCAGGGAAGCGTAACTCTTGATGATGTCAAAAAAGGCACAACCCGTTTTCAACCCCACCCCATACCAAAGCTAGGGCCTGAAGAAAGAATTCCAGTTCGAGGAGTACGAAAAACCATTGCTCATCATCTTCAGATGGCGAAATATTATGCTCCTCATTTCACACATGTTGAAGAAGCTGATGTCACAGCCCTTGTTCAACATCGAAATGCTAAAAAGGCAGATGCAGAAAAAAAAGGAATTAAACTGACTTATTTAAGTTATATTATTAAAGCCTTGATTGCCTCACTTAAAGAGTTTCCTTATCTTAATGCCTCTTTAGATGAAACCTCTCAGGAAATTGTTTTGAAAAAATACTATCATATTGGTTTTGCAACGGACACCCCTGATGGACTAGTTGTTCCTGTTATTAAAGATGCTGATAAGAAAAGTGTAGAAGACATTTCGGAAGCAATTGTACGCCTCGCTGATGCAGTTCGTAATAACAAAGCCAAACCAGAGGAACTTAAAGGTTCTACCTTCACAGTTACAAGTATTGGATCTATTGGTGGAGTTTTAGCAACTCCTATTTTAAATTACCCCGATGTGGCTATTTTAGCTATTAATAGATTTGTTGAAAGGCCTGTTGTCTTAAATGGGAAAATAGTACCAAGACACATGACCTATTTAGCAATGACGCTTGATCACAGAGTTGTTGATGGCGCTCAAGCAGCAAGGTTTCTAAACCATCTTGTAGAAACACTTCAAAAACCTGAGACAATCAAATGAAAAAAGTGGATGTTGTTGTTATTGGCGGTGGTCCAGGAGGTTATGTTTGTGCCATTCGTTTAGCCCAATTTGG
>CAYJUJ010000067.1:0-7827 GCA_964373325.1 uncultured bacterium | reverse complement strand
CTTCCGTTCATCAAGACTTAAAAGATTTATGTATTTAGGCAAGGTTTTAGGAACAGTTGTAGCAACAAGAAAGGCATAGGGTCTTACAGGGGTCAGATTTTATTTACTCCAACCTCATGATGAAGAAGGGCAAAATCTGGGGGATCCCATTGTTGCGTGTGATACTGTTGGAGCAAGGCCGAATGATGAAGTCATGTGGGTTTCGTCCCGTGAAGCGTCCCTTGCATTGCCAGAAAAATTTGTACCTGTGGATGCTTCTATTATAGGATTGGTCGATACCCTGTCATCCTGAGATAAAATGTTACTCGGAAAAGTTGTAAAAACTGTTACTTCAACGATCAAACACTCATCCCTTCATGCGCGTAAAATTCTTGTTGTGAAACCCGTCTTTGGTTCCAGGTCTGTTTTAGCTCTTGATACTGTTCAAGCTGGCGTTGGCGATACTGTTTTAGTGAATCAGGAAGGAGGTTCTTGTCGCCAAGTTCTTGAAGACAAAGAGGCACCTATAAATCACGTTGTTGTTGGTGTGGTAGATGATTACTGATATTTTATCATCGCAACGGAAGTTTTTTGGAAGTGGTGAAACTAGGAAATTAACCTTTCGAATTGATCAATTAAAAAAACTTAAAAAAGTTATAAAAGACCATGAGGGTGAAATATTAAAAGCCCTTTATGAAGATCTTCATAAACCCAAGTTAGAAGCTTATGCGAGTGAAGTAGGATTTCTTTATGAAGATATTGAAAGCGTTATTAAAAATCTCAAAAAATGGATTACGCCTCAAAGAACTACATCTCCTCTTATTTTACTTCCCTCTCATGGCGAGGTGTGGTTTGAGCCCTATGGTGTGGTACTCATTATAGCCCCTTGGAATTATCCGGTTCAGTTATTATTGTCTCCTCTCATTGGTGCTATAGCAGCTGGTAATTGTGCTGTTTTAAAACCCTCAGAAATTGCTCCTCATACTGAAAATCTTTTGACCGAAATCATTAACGAAAACTTTTGTTCAAATTATATTTATGCTGTGAAGGGGGGTGTCGAAGAGTCAGGAAAACTCTTGAAAGAAAAGTTTGATTACATCTTTTTTACGGGAAGTACAAGTGTAGGAAAGATTGTTATGAAAGCTGCCTCCGAGCATTTAACGCCTGTAACCTTGGAGCTAGGTGGAAAAAGCCCTTGCATTGTAGATAAAAAAACTAATCTTGATGTGACGGCCCGAAGAATTACATGGGGTAAGTTTTTTAATGCTGGGCAAACTTGTGTAGCTCCTGATTATGTATATGTTCACAATCGCGTTAAAGATGCGCTTCTTGATAGGATAAAACACTACATTCAAGAGTTTTATAGTAGTGATCCAAGCTGTAGCCATCATTTTGGAAGAATTGTTAATGAAAGGCATTTTAATAGACTCGTAAATCTTATTGATAAGAAAAAAATTTATACGGGTGGTTTGTATGATCGCGAAAACCTTTATATCGCCCCTACAGTACTTTCAGATGTCACATGGCAAGACCCTATTATGCAGGAAGAGATCTTTGGACCGCTATTACCTCTTTTGTCATTTGAAAAACTAGAGGATGTTATTCAAACTGTTAATGAGCATCCTAAACCCCTTGCCTTATATGTGTTTTCAGAAGATAAGGTAGTACAAGAAAAGGTTCTTTCTCAAATTTCGTTTGGGGGAGGGTGTATTAATGATTGTCTTGTTCATTTAAGCAATTCTCGTTTACCCTTTGGTGGTGTAGGAAATAGTGGGATTGGGGCCTATCATGGGCGTTATAGTTTTGAAAGCTTTTCACATCGAAAAGGTATTTTGAAGCGTTCCTTCTTTTTCGATCCCAAACTAAGATATGCACCCTACAGTGACAAAAAATTATCCCTAATCAAACTCCTCCAAAGATAAACGTCTGACGAAAAAAGCCAAAAAAGTGCCACCCATCTTTACAAAGGATTATTTTTTAATCAAATTTAATTAAATTTAAAATAAGGTTTTTTTAATCTACTGCTGATTATTTCATAATCTTTGTCTGAGAGATCAATACGACTTAATCTAAGCACCTCTTCTTTTCTACGTTCTTGAGGAAGATGGGCAAGATAAGGATCTGGTTTAATAACTGTCTCAAGTTTTGAAAGTGTCTCATTTTGATACATATTGAGACTTGAGAATGAATAGTAAATTGGATCTTTCACAAGATTTGCTTTTACAGGATTTTGGTAAAGATAGCGAATGAGATGAGTTAAATAAATTTCTGATTGAACAACAGATGCTCCATAACGTCCCCCAAAGACATGATTTATTCTGCTCGATAACCTATTGATTCTCTTAGTAAAAATACTTTGAAATAGGGCCATAAACTCAAATAAATTTGCATGAGGTGTTGAACCTATAAGGTGATAGTGATTCGGCATAAGAACGAAATGATGAAGTTGAAAAGAAGTTTTTCGAGCCGAATAACATAAAGATTCTAGAAAGATAGGATATATACGAGGAAGATCAAAGATAGATTCTTTGTTATTGGTTCGATTATAAACGTGATAAGGGAATTCTCCTTGGTATATTTTATATCTACGAGACATGATGAAATTTGTATGCATATCCTATGCCAAGCTGGATGGGTGGCACTTTTTTGGCTTTTTTCGTCAGACGTTTTTTCGTTTTTTAGATGCCTTCTGCGAGGCGGGCGGAGAGATAATAGGGAAGATCTGCATTTTTTAGTTTTTTCTGAGTTGTGATGAAGTCGTAGGGAACTCGTCTAATCGAAGCTTCCAAGCCATCCATAATGGCATAGCTGGCTTTGGGATTATTGTCCCTTGGTTGACCTACACTGCCTGGATTCACAACTAATTTATTGCCTAATTTCCGAGTGAAAGGGAAATGAGTGTGCCCCATGACAAGCACATCTGCCTTTGTACTTTTTAAAAATTTTTCAAGTATTTTATCAGAAACCCCTGGAAAAACGTACTGATACAAATGATCCTCTGGGCTTCCATGAACAAAAAAATGCTTTTTATTTTCTATTATCTCCTCATGAAAAGTAGAAAGGCTTTTTAAAAAAGAAGTTGATTTTTTTGATATGTTTTCCTGTGTCCATTGAAGGGCTACTTCGGCCACACTATTAAACCACGAATAGTCTTTTGAAAGAATAGCTTGGTCATGATTTCCTAAAATACAGGTAACTTGTTTTTTTTCTAAGAGCTCGCAAACTTCATTGGGGTTGGTGTTATAACCTACAATGTCGCCGCAGCAAAAAATCTTTGAAATTTTTTTACTCTGGATATCTTTGAGAACCGCTTCAAGGGCTTCAAGATTACTATGAAGGTCGCTAATAACGGCAATCATGAATAGAATTTACGAATTCATGGAATTAATAAAATCTTGATTTGTTTTGGTTCCTTTAAGCTTTTCCAATAAAAATTCCATGCTGTCGATTGGGTTCATCGGTGCCAAAACTTTTCTTAAAATCCAGATTTTCTGGAGTAACTTTTCCTCAAGGAGAAGTTCTTCTTTTCGTGTTCCAGATTTATTAATATCCATAGCAGGCCACACTCTACGATCAGCAAGTTTTCGATCGAGGTTAATTTCCATATTACCTGTGCCTTTAAACTCTTCGAAAATGACTTCGTCCATGCGGCTTCCAGTGTCAATTAAGGCTGTTGCCATAATGGTGAGAGAGCCGCCATTCTCAATATTTCTGGCAGCACCAAAAAATCTTTTGGGTTTGTGAAGAGCGTTTGAATCAACACCACCTGAAAGAATTTTTCCACTCGGTGGCACAACGGTGTTATAGGCCCTGGCAAGTCGTGTAATGCTATCCAAAAGAACAACAACATCATTGCCATGTTCAACAAGGCGCTTTGCTTTCTCAATGACCATTTCTGCAACTTGAACGTGGCGTTGTGCAGGTTCATCAAAGGTTGAACTGATAACTTCACCTGTTACAGAGCGTTCCATGTCTGTGACTTCTTCCGGTCTTTCATCGATCAAAAGAACCATCAATTTAACTTCTGGATGATTTTGGGTAATAGAGTTGGCAATGTTTTGTAACAAAACAGTTTTACCTGCTTTAGGAGGTGAAACTATAAGACCCCGCTGCCCTTTTCCAATAGGAGCCAGCATGTTGATAATTCGTGTAGAGAAATTTTTTTGATCAAACTCCATATTGAGTTGCTCATTTGGGTAAAGTGGAGTTAAGTTATCAAATAGAATTTTCTTTTGTGCCTTTTCAGGGTCATCAAAATTAACCTTTTCTACTTTAAGAAGCGCAAAGTATCTCTCCCCTTCTTTAGGAGGTCTGATTTCACCTGAAATAGTATCCCCTGTACGGAGAGAAAATCTTCTTATTTGAGAAGGCGAAACATAGATATCATCTGGACCTGGCAGGTAGTTATAGTCAGGAGATCTTAAGAAACCAAAACCATCTGGTAAAATCTCTAAAACACCCTCTCCAAAAATACTTCCCTCTTTTTCGGTGTGGGCTTGAAGAAGGGCAAAGATGAGCTCTTGTTTTCTCATTCCTGAGGCTCCTTCAATTTTCATTTTGAGAGCTATTTTATTGAGTTCATCAATTGATTTCTTCTTGAGTTCTTGCAGATGCATAAAAAGACTCCTTTGTTTGTGATTTTTACAAACATGGGCGACGCGCTTAGCACAACAAATTATTTGAAATGACTACCATGTGTTTCTTTGATTATTATCCTAATGAGAGACTTGACGCTCTTGATACTAATCTTCGAGAGCTATTTGTCAAGTACCTTTTATTCAGCTAAAAGGGTGCCTAGCTTATAGTAGGCCAAGTTTCTATTATAGATATAGGGATGTTTGGCATTTTTAACCTTTTTTGTTTCTTTGATAACTTCCTTAATATCCCAAATACCTACACCGTGGTCTACACTTGAGCGCTCATATTTACCATAGCCAATCCACCCAACCATTTTGCATGATTTTTTTTGGGCTATGAGGTGAACTGCAACATACCCTAGTCGACATGCCAAAAGGCTATCGAATGATGTTGCCGTACCCCCTCGCACAACGTGTCCTAAATGAGTCACTCGCACCCCAATTTTTTGAGGCGTGTTCACAAAAGCTTTATCCAATATTTTTTTAAGTTGAAGACTATCTAATTTGTAGTTTTCTGATTTAATAATAATGAACCGTTGTTTGTGGCGAGAGAGGCTAAAACCATATTTTATTTTTTGAATGAGGTTTTTAATTTCCTGTTTGTGTGATTTTCCACTTTCTTGAAAGAGAACATAGTCAGCACCAGAGGCTACAAAAGATGATAAAGCAAGATAGCCACAATCTCTTCCCATAACATCAATAATAAAAACGCGTTTGTGAGAACTAGCAGTACTCATAATATTGTAGCAAGCATTCGTAATGGTATTGACCGCTGTGTAAGTACCAATAGAAACAGCTGTACCACCAATGTCATTATCAATAGAGCCGGGAACGGCAATGACACGTAGCGGTCGATTATCAATAGTACGCAGCCGACTTAAATCGTAAGCTCCTCGAATAGAACCTTCTCCGCCAATGACGATGATGTTTTCAATACCAAGAATTTGAAGGTTCTTTTCAACTTTTTTTTGGTAGTACTTTTCTTTGAACTCTTCACAACGAGAGGTTCCTAAAATAGTACCACCTGCATTCACAATTCCATCTACACTCCATTGCATGAGAGGTTCAACGTAATGGTTAGGAGTTAATTCTAGGGTGGATTGGGCCTTTGGATCCAGGCAAAGATACTTTCCCTTTTTTACAAAGAGGTTGTTATAGATAAAATGCTTGCCTTCTTGATTGTAAAGTACAACAGCTTTTCTTTTGTTTTCTGAAGTCAAACGCCTGCGATTGTAATCGATGCAATAGTAGTGCTCGCCATCTTTTTCAAAGAAGTTAAAATTTTTGTCATAGTAAAGATTATTGGCCCAAATAAGGCCAGAGTATCCCTGTCGGATACCATACATTTCAAAACCAAGATGGATTCCTGTTCTCACAATGGCGCGAACGGCTGCATTCATTCCTGGAGCATCACCGCCACTTGTAAGAACAGCTATTTTTTCTCGAGACATAAACTGTGTTGTTATATGTATCGTCTTATTTTGACAAATCCTTAAGCCCATGTAACTACCAAGTATGTTTAAAAATCCAAGCACGGAAGAAATTAAAAAATTTTTAAACACTGTTAAAAACGTGGCGATTGTAGGTATTTCCGATAAGCCCGAGCGTGCAAGTTTTCAAGTGGCTTCTTATTTACAAGTTCAGGGTTATAAAATTTTTCCAGTTAACCCTGTTTTGAAAGAAGTTTTAGGAGAAAAAGCTTATCCTACACTTCAAGCCTTACCTCAAAAAGTAGATATAGCTGTCATTTTTAGAAAACCAGAAGATCTTCCAGAAGTGGTTAACCAGACAGTTACTGCTAAAATCCAAAAAATCTGGATACAACTAGGTATTGTTAATAATGAAGCCGCTATGAAGGCCCAGAAATCAGGCCTTCAAGTTATTATGGACCGCTGCATTATGACAGACCATCGGTCACGTAGTATTAGATGAAGTTATATGCAATGCCAAAGTGAACGAAATGGGTATCTCCTTTAATGAGCGCTCCATTGTAACTAGCATTTGCTGAGCCTTCAATAATTCTTTCACTATGGAGGATGTAGTTATAGGCTAGGTTTAAGTCAAAATTGTTTTTGAAAGAATAAGTACTTCCGAACCCCCATTTATGAAGTTTAGTATCAGGAAAGCCAGGACCAACATCATAGGAATCGAGAACAATCGGGGAATAAAGATAACTTGCTCTTAATGCAAGACTTTTCCAAGGCTTAAAATCAATGGCAACACCGGGTTCAGAATAATTGCGTTGATTTAGGCGCGAAAAAAAGTCGTTTGAATCACTACTGTAGTCTCGATAAAGGCCTGTTTGTGAATTGAGTTTAATCCAACTTGTGCCTGCCATTATTATTAAGCTTTCAAAAGGAGTGATAGTTACGCCTCCCATGATGAAGGAGGGAAACAAGAGTTTCATATTAAACATCTGCCGACGAGCAACACCAGCTGGGCCCACACTTCCAAAACCATCGTAACGAAGGCTTTGTTCTGTAAAATAGCCTCCACCGAGGGAGAGAAACTTAAAGGGTTTATAGTAAATACTAGCATGCCCTCCAATGCCGTGACCAAATGCTTCTTCAGTCAATTGTGTATTGGGACCCCCTGTTGTTTGTTGTGCATCATAGCGCCCAACACTTGCTGTAAAAGCAGCACCTAATGAAAGAGATTCAAAAATCTTATAAGCAATTGCTAAGGAAAAATCATTTTTATGAATTCTCATTCTAGAAGGATCCCAGGTTACTGCTACTGGATCATCAATCCAGTTATTTTCAAAGCCATGTACCTGATAAGTGCCAAATCCTAGTTTCACAGGATCAAGAATACTTGTTGTAACAAAAAAATGAGGGAGAGCTCCAAATGTAGATTTATTATTTCTATGTAGAACTCGAGTGTTGTCATACCATTTTAGCTGTGGAAAATAATAACTTGTTCCAAACTCAAAATGTGTACCCTTTAATTCAGTGATAGTAGCCGGATTATAAAAGACGGCTGAGGCATCAATAGTAGAGCTTGAAAAGCCCCCAAGTAAAACTCCTGCCTTTGTACCAACCCCATTGAGTGTAAAGTATCCTGCCTTAGCAACATGCATGTTGAAGCAAAAAAACACTGCACAAACCACAACCTTCAACCATCGGTGCTTCATTTTCTTCTCCTTCTAAAAAACTTTTTAGGAAACTTTCATTACATTTTTAGCTTGAGGGCCTTTATCACTATCAATGAG
>CAYJUJ010000066.1:0-7866 GCA_964373325.1 uncultured bacterium | reverse complement strand
AGTGCTGTCTAGTGATAATGTATCGTTAATAGAAAAAGCATTTCTGTTATAGAGTGAGACGATAATATATTTTCATTTCGAAGATGTTCTCGTGCTTCTAAAAAAGCAGGTGTTTCTATTTTAAGCTGAGTAAGCATTTCAATAAGAGCTTGCAAAATTTTTTCACTTTGTGAGGGCGGGGCATCACAAGAGATTTTAAGAGAGTTTCCAAAAACCTCTATATTTGGGATAGAATCATAATATTCAAACTCTTCTTGAAACTGAGTGTAGAGAAGATTTTTCAACATTCTCATCTTAAGAAGCTCTTCCGTGTGGGGTATATTCGAACTTATTCGAATCAGGGCCGTTATGCCAACCCGAGGTCTCCCTGGGGCTTCTTTAAGTAAAACCGTGAGTCCATTTGAAAGTGAAGTGTGAGAAATCCCCTCTTGATCTACGGGGGGAGAAAACCAAGTGCACGAAGTGCAAAAGAGTAAGACAAGGATAGTGAGTTTCTCTAAGGATTTCATCATGTTATGACTTAACTTATAAGAGAAAAAAAGGACTTTGTCGAGTAAATAGGTGACACTAAACTTGTAAGGTGCTAAAATTATTAGCATAGAGGGTGTTCTTTCATTTACCTGAACTAGGAGTTCTAAAATTTCATGAGTACATTGGCAGTTGCATTGCTAGCCTTAGGGGTTGGTGTGTTTTGGCTGAGCCTTCAATTATTTAAGAAAGGCGAAGTCGAAATCACGACTTTTGAAAAACTAGGAGAGGAGAAAAAAAGGAAAACCCCTTCCCTTGTTTTTAAATTGGCACTTCCCCTCATTGCAAAATTGATGCTGCCTTGGGTAAAGAATCTTAAAATTGACAATTTTAGGAAAAATGCAAGGCGCATCATTGTTTCAGCTGGAATGGAAGAAGAAATTGATCCAGATGAATTTTACTCCTTGAGACTTATTTTAACTTTTATGATGCCAGCTATTGTTGGCTTTGTGAGTGTTACTTACGATTTTGGTCTTTCCCCAATCCTTTTACTGCTTTTTGGTTTTTATGGATACATGTTTCCGTACATGTGGTTGAAATCAAGAATGAAGCAAAGGCATGACGAAATTCGTCGCTCCATGCCATTTGTTGTTGATCTTCTAACCCTTTCAACTGAGGCAGGGCTTGATTTTATGGCCGCTATTTCCAGAGTTTGCGAAAAAGCAAAGCCCAGTCCCTTTGTTGAAGAGCTTAAAAGGGTTTTAAGAGAGATTCAACTGGGAACTTCCCGTGCAGAAGCACTTCGCAATATGTCATGGAGAATCAATCTCTCAGAAATTTCTTCATTTGTGGCTGTTCTTGTGAGTGCAGATCAAATGGGGGCAAGTATAGGAAGGGTTTTAAGAGCGCAATCAGATCAAGTGAGGAGTGATCGTTTTGTAAAGGCAGAAAAAATGGGTGCTGCAGCTGCACAGAAAATTATGATACCCTTGTTTTTCTTTATTCTGCCAGCAGTTTTTCTAGCTATTTTTGGACCCCTTGTGCTTCGTATTCTTCCTGATGTTGGAACTATTGTGGGAGGAACAGGCTTAAGATGAAATATTTTAAAATAGAAAATCCAAAAGATAAAAAAGTTTTAGCTTCAAGAGCAACTTTAGCTAATCATTTTTTTTCAAGGTTAAAAGGGCTTTTGGGTACTAAGGAATTACCAAGCGGTCGAGGGATTATTTTAGAACCTTGTAACTGTATTCATACTTTATTTATGCACTACGATTTAGATGTGATTTTTCTTGATGAGGATAATAGGGTAGTGGCCTTAAACGAGCGACTCAAACCCTATCGATTTTCTTCTTATTATGGAAAGGCGAAAAAAGCTATTGAGCTTCCAGCTGGAACACTTGAAAAAACAGAACTTTCAATAGGAGAAAAATTGGAGATAGTCGAATTATGTTAAAACTCATTGTGAGAGAAGGCATTTTAAGCCAAAGAGAATTTAGCCTTAAAGAAGGAGACAATTTTTTAGGTCGCGATCCTGCTTCCGATATTGTTCTTGATTCAAAAGGAATTTCAAGAAGACATGCTAAAATTGTAAAGCGTGGGGCAAACTTGAAAATTACCGATTTAGAAAGCTCTAATGGCACCTTTGTAAATGGAGTTCAAGTTCAGGAAAAAGAGCTTCATTCTGGGGATATTATTTCTTTTGCTAATATTGCCCTTGAGATCTCAATGTCTTTTATAACGCCTCAAATTCCAGAGGTACAGCAAAAGGGGTTTTTAAATCAATTTAAGAAATTTTCAGAAGAAAACATAGTGCCATTTATTGATAAAGTGTTTAAGAATTTTTCTCTACCCGCGGTGTATGTATTTTTATTTTTATGTTTTCTTATTCTGAATGTGTTTTTTACTTTAGGTCCTGTCGTTTCAGAGAGCCAAAAATTCATGAAAGGAGAGACTGTTAAGAGGGGTGTATTTTTGGTTAACAGACTTGCTGACCTTAATGAAAATGCCATTCGCAAAAATGATCCAACACGCATGGATGTAAGTATGATTGAAGAATTAGAAGGCGTTTATGTGGCCTCACTTATCAAGCCTTTTGTGGATGAAAATGGAGAATTACGAGCAGAGGTTTTGGCTCCTGTGCATCGAGCTATGGCTATTGATGTGCAAGAAGCTTGGCAGAAAAAGTCTTTGGGACGGGTTAAGAAAATAAAAGATTCGGGAGGGGCAACTAAAAATTTAATTGCTTTTGATGATGAAATTTTTTCTCACGAAATTGAGCAGCAACGCATGATTTTTTCAAAACCCGTGTTCGATACAGTCGAGGGTGAGCAAACAGTTGTAGCCCTTGCTCAAGTTGTTTTAGGAGTGCCAGGGCTTAAAATGAGTGAAACCTCCTATTGGATAATGTTTATGAAGGCATTTCTGGCAGCGCTCTTTTTGGGTTTTATTTTTGCTTTTCTTATTCACAAGTTAACTGAGCATCATTTAGGTCTTCTTTACGGAGAAATTTCTGATGTCACAGAAACTTCGGGCCGCATGGTTACTTCTCCTGTTAGATATGGAGCTATTCAAAAAATTGTGAATGGTATCAATCAGGCGCTTGAAACTGTAAGAGTTCATACCGCAAAAACGCCCGATACTGTAACCAGGGATATTTACGATAAGGAAAAAATGGAGGCTATTTTACAAATTTCAGATGAGGGAATTGGTATTTTTGATTTCTCCAATAAAGTAGTTGCAAGTAATACCCTTTTTGAAAGTTTTCTGATGATAGGGGAGGGGCAATCACGCGCTCGAAACATTGGGGATGTTATGCAAGATAAAACACTTTTGAATGGTATTCTTGATCTTCTTAAAAAAAGGGGAAAATCTAAAATGTAGCTTGTGAGAGCAGATGGAAAAGAGCTTTTAGCGAAAATATCATTTGTGAAAAGTGAGAGTGGAAGCCTTGAGTATTCTGTTATTGTTATTTCGAGGGGGCAGTCATGAAAGCAATAGCTTCAAATGAAGCTCAAATTCAAATTGTGTCAGGGCCTGAAGAGGGTTCTATTTTTAAAATTGTCAGTCCTCTTGTGAAACTAGGCCGTCACTCTGACAATGATATTATTCTTAAAGATTTAAAAGCCTCTCGTTCTCATGCTGAAATATTATTTGATCAAGGGCGCTACATTTTAAAAGACCTTAAAAGTCAAAATGGGGTTTTTTTGAATAATCAAAGGATTGTTGAGGCTGAAATAAAGTCAGGAGATTATTTTTCTATTGGAAGTACTGTTTTTAAATTTGTTGAGCGGATTCAGCCAACTGCTCAGTCTTTAGTAGAGATTCAAGGAATTGAAAAGTCCCAAAAAAAATTTACATGGAAAGAAATCGGCGTTGTTTTTATGTTTATTATTATTACCATTAGTTTTATTAAAGTTTATTTTTCAAAATCACCCACCGAAATAGAAAGAGCGCCCACAGCTGTTTCACGAGAGGAACCCTCTATTTTCACTCCACCCCTTCCTTCAGAGCCAAAGTTAGATCAAGAAACGACCGATAAAAATAGAGAAGAGGCTGAAATGCTTTATCATCAAGGCTATCGTGAGTTTTTTGCTGGTAACTATGAAAGAGCCATTGGGCTTTTTCAGGGGTGTTTGGGGCTGAATCCCCGACATCAATTGGCTAGCATTTACCTCCGAAGAAGCTTCATGAAGTTAGATGAGGAAGTAGAGAGGCGTTATAATATAGGGGTTCGATTTTTTTCATCTTTACAATATAAGGAAGCTACCAGGGAGTTTCAGAGGGTTGTTGAGATTTTAAACTTTTATCCCGAGTCCAAAAAATATCAAACTTATTTTTTTAAAACACAAGAGCTTATTAAAGATATTGAAAAAAGACAGGCACTATTGAGGTAAGCTTTAGATGAAACTGATTGTCATTATAAAAAAAGGAAATGAGGTTATTAAAGAGGAATCTTTTTCAGAAGGGCCCATCTCCCTTGGGCGCTCTTCTGATAATGATATCGTTCTAGATGAACCTCATATTTCTCGCCACCATGTCCATATTAATTGGGTGGCGGGACAGTTTATTGTTGAAAACCTAAGTCAGGTGAGACCTCTTTATTTTGAGGGTGAAAAAAAGCAGAAGATTGAACTCAATTCTGGTCAAACCTTTGAAATTCCTCCTTTTAGTATTTTTGTTGAAGCAGAGGAAATTGAAGAATTTAAAGAAACTAAAAAATCAACTGAGCCTGAAACAGATATTCATCGGGAAGAGGGTTTTTCAATCCTACCCTCTTCTTTTGAAGAGAAAATTGAGGAGCAAACTCATATTGGAGAAGCTCAATTTATTGGTTTGCTTGAATTCTTAGAAGGGCCTGCTTCAGTCCAGAAAGTAGAAGTTAATAAGGAAGAAAAATTAACAATAGGTCGCGCCTCCACAAGCACTTTAGTGATAGAAGATGAAAAACTCTCACGTCATCATGCTCAAATTGTTTATGAAAATGGGCAGTTTTTTATTGAAGATTTAGCAAGTGGGAATGGCACCTATGTTAATGATAAGCGTGTTCAAAAACACGCTCTTCAAAGCGGAGATGCTATTGGAATTGGAGATTCGAAATTCCGATTTCGCTTGGTGGATAGGCGCTATTACCATCCTCGTCAAGAAGTGTCTGTGAGGCCTCAAGAAGAGCTGTCCCTCAAATGGCCTGGCCTCCCCTCTGAAGTAGTTGGTTTGGGGGCACCTCAAAAAAAATCTAAAAAAGCACTTTATCTTGGTATTTCTCTAGCGCTTCTGATTGTGGTTTTTCTTTTTTGGCCTGAAGAAAAAGAAAAAAATGGTAAAGCACCTGCAAGCCGTGAGGTTTCTGAACAAAAAGGGATTTCTTTTGAATCATTATCTGAAGAGGAGCGTGCAAAAGTTCTAGATGATGTAACAGAAGCTGTAAAACAGATGAATGAAGGGCAGTTTATTTTAGCAATTAATATTTTAGAGCGGCTTCGCCTTAAAGTGCCTGATTATGAAAGGGTTAATACCTTGCTTGCCAAGGCTAAACAATTATTTCAGGAAAGAAATATTGAAGAAAGTAAAGAGCGGCAGCATTTACAGAAGGCTCAAGGCCAGGCGCGCGAGGCTATTGCTTTTGAAATTGCCGCTGCCATTAATTACTATCGAAACCACGAATTGAAAGAGGCCTTGGAAGCTATTGATAAAGCCATTGAGATGGATCCTCAAGGAGAGGTTTATCCAGAAGGCATTGTTCAAGCCAAGTCTCTGAAAGAAGAGTTTCTCAAACTTCATAAGGAAAAAAGCGAGTTAGTAAAGCACGAAGAAGATTTTAAGAAAAAAATAGCCCTTGTGAAAAAGATTTTAAACCAAGCTAGCACTTATTATCGCGAGGGTGATTATGCGAAAGCTATTGCTTCTTGGGAAGGGGTTCTAAAATATAAGGATCCAAGACTTAAAGAATTTACCATTCAATCAAGAAAAAATATTGAAGAAGCCTCAACTCAAATTTTAAATGCTTATACGGCGATTATTCAAGGCTTTGATCAAGAGTTTGAAACGCTTTTCCCAGTAGGGCGTGCTTTGGCTGAAGTAGCAACCCCTTCTCAAATAGCAGATTTGCGAAAAAAATATGCCTCAGTGCTTGAAAAAATTCCACCCGTGACAGCTCCATTAACAGCACAGAGAAATGCCATTGTAAATAAAGTGACTATGCTTGATCGTGAGCTTGACTCTCATGCTCAAAGACAATTTTATGAGGCGCTCATTTCTGAGGGGCAGGGTGATATTGATGATGCTATTCGAATGTGGAGGGAAATCATAGCAACTTATAGTTCTAACAGTGAGTTTGTTGGTAAATCACAAGAGAGATTAAGGAAGTATCGAAAATGAAAGTTTTATGGTCAGTTCATACTTCTGACGGTGGGCGCCATTTTAACGAAGATGCTTATTATGCTGATTCGGAAAAAGGTATTTTTATTGTTGCCGATGGAATGGGTGGGCCAAATAGGGGAGATATAGCGGCAAAACATACATGCTTTTATATAGCTGAGTTTTTGGAATCTATTTCTTTAAACCAAGAAGCCACTTGGCCGTATGAACGAAAAGAAGAATTAAGTTATCTTGAAAATGTTCTTCGCATCAGTTTTTTAATTACCAATGAAAGGCTCAATCAAGAATCTTTCGATGAGTTTCAAAAAGAGGTTATGGGAACTGAGCTTGTAGCTGCTTTTTTAACTGGAAAAAAACTTGTTTTTGGAAGTGTGGGATGCACTCGTGCTTATCTTTTTCGAGATGATTATTTGCAGCAGCTCACAGAAGATGCTTCTTATGCCAAATATAAAAAAATCGTTCCTGCTCGAATGGAAAAAAATGCATCCCTTGAAGTTGTGGGTTTGCATGAAAAATTAAACTTCATATCTCTTCAAGAGAAAAGCTGTAAAGCGGGAGATAAATATCTTTTAATGAGCAATGGTATTAGCAGTGTTCTTAAAAATGAAGAAATTCAAAAAATCATGTCTCGAAAAACAAATGATCTTCATGCCCTGTGTGAGGAACTTTGCGATTTAGCCCAGTCTCGAAATTGTCTTGATAACATGACAGCTCTCGTCCTTGAAGTTCCTTCTGAAGAGTAACGATTATTTGTGGATATTATGAAATTCTTTTCTTTTTTCCTATTTTTTATACTTGCAATCTTTTCACAAGTTTATGCGCGAGTTCCAGGGTGTGATGTTTTTGAGACAGCATACGGACATATCGAAGTATTTGAAAATCTTGAAGGATTGGTGGATATTCCCACACCTATAACAGAGGTATGTCCTGTTGATGGCAGAGTTTCTCCTAAAATCGAAGAAGAATCTCAAAGTGTGCAAGGTGTTTTTGAAGACTTTGATGAAATGGCACATAAGCAACAGTTTTTTGAAAAGTTGAGAGCTCAAGCCATTGTCGATCAAGCACGTCTCCAACTGGATGCACAAAAAAAACTTGAATCTCCATCTCTAGATTATAAAAACGATCTTATTAAGTACAGCCACATGCTTGAGGGGTTAAAGCATGACATAAAAGTATTAGATACTCGTATCAGAAATATGCAAGTGAGTACGTTTTCCTCAGGCCAAAGGCTCGGAGCACATCTGGCAGACCCTAACCCTGATTTTGCCAAGGCTCAAATTGAAAGAGATGCTCTGGCTTTTAAGGCTTACCTTATCTTAAATCAGTATCCCATTCTTGCAGTACCCTTTAGTCAAGAATGGGGTGAAGATTTTCAAAAACCTCAAAGTGAAGAAAACAGTCTTTCTTTATCTTGGTTTCTTCATCATCATCACAAAGAAATAGAAGATGGGGTGGGCGAAGAAATTGCTAGAAAATACCAGAGGCACATGGATCAATATATTCGTAATGCTTTAATTAGATCGT
>CAYJUJ010000065.1:4795-7971 GCA_964373325.1 uncultured bacterium | reverse complement strand
CCCTGTAGCAAATGCTCCTCTTCGTCGCATTTGCACATTTAATGGGTGCATTCGCACCCGGCAAGACTCGAACTTGCAACCTCCTGATTCGTAGTCAGGTGCCCTATCCAATTGAGCCACGGGTGCATACAACCAAAATTAATCAAGTATTATATCGATAAGATTAATTAGACAAATGAATTATTTAGGATTTCACCAATACCACCAGCCCCTGGAACAATGTAATCCTTTTCATTAAGACCTTTTTCTTCATCAGGATAAGTTCCAGGAACAGAATTTAAGGCTCGCGGTAAAGAAAGCCCCCTATCAAGCCTCAAAGCATAAATAGCAACATCAGGATGTTCTTGACTCACTCGTCGAATATATTCAGGTGTGACAATAAGGTGTAGAGAAATAAATTTTTTAGCTTTACCTGGGATTTGTTCTTTATACAATTCAAGAGTCTTTGTAACAGTCCCCCCTGTTGCGCCCATAGGATCTGGAATCAAAACAAAAGCATCTTGAACTGGGCCTCCGATTTTATAACCACTCACACTAGCTCCAACAACTTCTTCTTTTTCATTAATCTCTCTAGCCAAATAAACAAAGTCTTGTCTGATTTTATTGCTCTCAAAAAAAGCATTAAGCGTCTCAAAACAAACTTGAGAAGGTAAAATTCCAGCTCGTGCTATTGCACATGTTACAACGGGAACAGTTACATCCAAAAGCTCTGCATCAAACTGGGCTTCTTTATTATAATGAATCATCCGAGTTACGACTTGCTCTGTTCTTCTTGGAAACTCGGCACTGATCAAAATGGAGAGAAGTTGTGAATAAAGAATTCGGACAAGAGAGCTCACTAAGGGTTGCTTTGTTTCTGCAACACAAAACGTAGCAAGCATTTTTGAGAGATAGGGTTCATTTAAAATATGAACATGGGAACCATAGCGATGCTCTATTTCGTTAAGATGATATTCGACTTTAAAATACTGCTTGTCTCTCATTGTTTATCTGCCAATCGAGGATCATGGCATGTGCGGCAGCGTGCTTCATATGCAGAAGTTGCACCTATTTCTACTCTCTTATCACTCTTAATAATTCTCTGTGTTTTAGTAGCTGGATTACCGCAAACAACACATACAGCTGTATTTTTCGTAACATAATCAGCGATAGCCATAAGCTCTGGCATGGGTTCAAAGGGCTGTCCTCGATAATCTTGATCTAACCCAGCAATGAGGACACGAATACCATCGTCAGCTAAATCTTGGCAAACCCTTATGAGGCTTGAATCAAAAAATTGCGCCTCGTCAATACCCACAACTTGGGTATCTTGATGAGTCAATTCTGGAATTTGTGATGCCTTTTTCACAGGCTGACATGTAAGCTTTTGTTCACTATGAGACATAATGTGTTCAATGCTATATCTTGTATCTATAATCGGTTTAAAAACCTGTACTTTTTGTTTTGCTATTTGGGCACGTCTGAGCCTCCGAATAAGCTCTTCGGTTTTTCCGCTAAACATGCCACCTGTAATGACTTCAATCCATCCCATTTTACTTCCGTGAATGATATTCATATCTGCACCTCCTTCAAATTTAACACAACAACGTAATACCTTTACGTGGATCATTTATACCGATTGAATCTTTGGTTGAAAAGCAATTTTTAGAAGCAAAATCCACTTTTTAACCAGGTACGACACTGAGTTTTTTACTTTAGATGTTAAATTAGTAATTTTGGGTAGATCAAAATTGACTCATGACTATTTTTGGGTATAATAGAATTTACAAACCATGTCCCAAAGCCTAACAAAAGAGCGCTATATTGCTGAATGGGTTCGTAAAGATTTAAAGGAAAAAATCGTCTTTATTGGGGGGCCAAGGCAAGTTGGAAAAACAACTTTGGCTTTGCATCTTCTAGGTGCTAAAGGAAATAAAGAACATCCTGCATATTTCAATTGGGACGTTGTAGAACATAGAGAAAAAATCATTAAAAATGAGCTCCCAAAAGCCTTTCCTCTCTTGGTTCTCGGTGAAATTCACAAATATGCTCACTGGCGAGGATTTATAAAGGGCTTTTTTGATCTATATTCTCCAAAACGCTCAGCTCTTGTAACGGGATCTGCACGGCTAGATTATTATCGAAAAGGGGGGGATTCTCTTCAAGGGCGGTATCATTACTACCGCCTTCACCCATATTCACTGCGAGAAATAAGTGCAAAACCAGGAAAAGAAGAATTAGAAGCGCTGCTTAAATTTGGGGGATTCCCAGAACCATTATATAAGGCTAGTGAAACCACATGGAGACGATGGCAGCGAGAGAGAATTTCTAGAATTATTCAGATTGATTTACGAGATGTAGAAAGGGTGGAAGAGATAAGTCTTTTAGAGGTGTTAATTCATGCGTTGCCGAGCAGGGTGGGATCACCCTTGTCTCTCCAAAGTTTAAGAGAGCAATTACAAGTTTCTCATGATTCTATTAGAAGATGGATTCATATCTTTGAAAATCTTTATCTTTGTTTTCGTATTTCTCCTTATGGCTCTGCCCGAATTCGTGCTGTCAAAAAAGAACAAAAACTATATTTTTGGGATTGGACCCAAGTTGATACCCCTGGAATTAGATTTGAAAATTTTGTGGCATCTCAACTTCTTAAATTTTGTCATTATAAGGAGGATACCGAAGGGTACAAAATGGAATTAAGATTTTTAAGGGATATAGACAAACGCGAGGTAGATTTTGTTGTGCTCCAAGAAGGGCAGCCCTTGTTTGCAGTAGAATGCAAAACAGGAGAAAAAAGTAAATCATCAGCTGCTCTCTATTTTAGAGAAAGGACAAAAATTCCTAAATTTTATCAAGTTCACTTAGGCGAAAAAGATTTTGGAGATGAGAAAACAGATGTGCGCGTTCTTCCATTTTTGACATTTGTAAAAGAATTAAATTTGCCTTAGGGGTAAAAATGCCTGTCACTTTTCCAGTTTTTTCAGAAAATCTCACCTGAGTGAAGTTTTTTTAAGAAAGAATAAACAGGTAGTACATGTGTATTTTCTATTTTGAGCTCCTTAGTTCCTAAATAAATAACCCAGCTAGACCTTAATTTTTTTGTCTGAGAAAAAGACGAAATTCCATTTGAAAATTCTTTTCGAAACTTATCTGAAGATTTAACTTCAATAGCAACATATTCCTTTCCATACCACCAT
>CAYJUJ010000065.1:0-4785 GCA_964373325.1 uncultured bacterium | reverse complement strand
ATCAATTTCTGAACCACTGGGTGTACTCCAATATCCTAGAGAACCCCTTTTATGTGCATAATGCATATAACTTTTAATTTCATGATAAATCCAATGCTCTAGCAATACACCTTTCCATTCTGAAAATAATGGTTGCTCAAAACCACCTGCAGCTGCATGTAACACTCCTGGGTCAAACCAGTAAAATTTAGGGCTTGCCACTTCTTTAATTTTAGCACGGGGTCTATAGGCTGAAAGCCATGAACCAATCAGTGTATCTTCAAAAATACTAAAATAGCCTCTAATTGTATCTCGGCTTATTTCACTATCTCGAGCTAAATTTGAAATATTCGTTTTCTGACCAGCTGCAAGTGAAGCTATTTCTAAAAACCGCGCAAACGAACCAATATTTCTTACAAGCCCTTCATTTTTAATTTCCTCATTAAGATAAGTTTTTACATAACTTTTTAAATATTCTTCTTTACTCAAATCATCAGATGCTGTCACAGATAAAGGTAGAAGACCATAATGCAACACCTGTTGAACAGGAACAGAAAAATTGGTTTCTTTGGCAGTCAAGGGATACATATGTTTAAGAATAGCACGACCAGCAAGGAGATTTGCTGCGCCTCTTTTGATTTTTCTAGCTGAAGAGCCGGAGAGAGCAAATTTTTTATAGCCGTGATTTTCCATGAGAAAATGAACTTCATCTAAAAGCTGTGGCACTTTTTGGACCTCGTCAATGATAATCCATTGATTTTTGGATAATGCTAAAACCTCATTACGCAAAAAAGAGGGATTCTTAATGTATTGCAGTGTTTGATCAGAGGGGAGGAGATCAATTCGATACCCTTTGGGAAACTGCTGCTTGAGCCATGTACTTTTACCAGTGGCACGAGGCCCAAATAGAAAAAAAGACTGTTTAGGGGCATCTAATTCTCTTGTATACATACACACCAATTTTACGGTAAAATTGGTGTAAGTCAAGGCAGCGATTACTACTTAAACATTTGATGGGTGGCACTTTTTTGGCCCTTTTCTGCCAGGCACTTTTTATGGGTAAAAATGCCTGTCACTTAGCAATTTTCTTACCAGGAATCTTGCCACCTAGCCACTCTTGGGGTGCATTGTTTTATTTGCTTTTTGCTCTCTTTCCTTTTATAATATTTCTATAAAAGGACAATTTAGTCCTCTTATAGAAATATTATGCGGATTGTAGATTTTCAAAATCAGCTCTCAAATTATCCTATTTTTTCCCTACAAGATGTCAGGAAAGTTATTCCTGACTTTTCTTATCGGCAAATCGACCGTTGGGAAAAAAAGGGATATTTGAAGAAAATTAAGCAAGGATTTTACTGTTTAACAAGGCAAGAACTCAATCAGGATTTTCTTTTTTATACAGCAAATAAGATCTACAGTCCTTCCTATGTTTCTCTTGAAAAAGCCTTAAAGTTTTATGGGCTCATCCCTGAAGAGATTTTTCAGGTCACCTCGGTAAGCACGAAGAAGACCACAAACTTTGAAACGATGGTTGGAAATTTTAGTTATTGTCATATCAAACCACGTCTCTTTTGGGGATATCGCTTGATCAATTTTGATAAACAAAAGATACTTTTGGCTCAGTCTGAGAAAGCAGTATTGGATTATCTTTACCTTAAACCATCACTCAAAACAGCAGATGATTTTAGAGAAATGCGCATCAACAGTGCTGAATTTTTAAGGCAGATTAACCTTGTGAATTTTGAAAAGTATCTTAAGGCATTTGAAAATAAAGCACTCTCTCAACGTGTAAAGCTATTTTTAACAACTATTCAGTCAT
Source organism: uncultured bacterium (assembly GCA_964373325.1). Lineage (GTDB taxonomy): Bacteria > Bdellovibrionota > JACOXK01 > JACOXK01 > JACOXK01 > CAYJUJ01. The sequence goes on along the minus strand of CAYJUJ010000065.1, from coordinate 2,987 downwards.
GATAACTCTTGATCAAATTTTAGAGCAATATCCAGAATATTTGAGGAAGTATAAGGAAAGTATTCTGAAAGAATATTTACAGTACAAGATTTTAAGCAGTATCTTTAATAGCCCATATGCTGAAAAACTGGTTTTTTTGGGGGGTACGGCTCTTCGCATTATTTATGGAAATACAAGATTTTCAGAAGATCTGGACTTTGATAATTTTAAACTCAGTGAGCAAGAATTTGCGAATTTGAGCAAAATGATACAAGCTGATCTCACTCTGGAAGGCTTGGAAGCAGAGATAAATACGGTTACAAAGAATGCCTATCGTATCAAGATTCGCATTCCCAAGTTGCTTTTTAATTTAGGACTTTCGTCGATGAATGAACATAAGATTTTGATACAAGTAGATACTGAGCCACAGAATTTTGAATATGTGCCTGATAAACCTCTTCTGAACAAATTTGAAGTTTTTACACAAATTAACGCTGTACCAAAAGATCTTCTCTTGGCTCAAAAAATCTACACATCAGTGAGTCGCAAGCGCCCCATGGGGCGTGATTTTTTTGACATTGTTTTTTTGCAAGGAATTGGGGCTCAACCCAATTTTTCCTATCTCAAAAAGAACATAGGGGTCAGTAATCAAAAGGAATTAAAAAAATATTTACTTGAAAAGATAGTCAAGCTCAACTTTGAGGCTTTGGCTGAGGATGTAGAGCCTCTTTTATTTGATCCCCGAGACAAGAAAAAAGTACTTTTGTTTCGTGAGTTTGTAGAACGGAACTGAGCATGCTATAGTCGCTTGGCTTATGAAACTCACTTTTTATTTTTTCTTTTTCTTTTTAGCCCATTCTGTTGTTCAGTCTTATATGTTCTGGGTCACAAAACAAACACCTAAAATGTCACTCTTTAATTATGGATTTTCTAATGTGTGGATATTTTGGATTGCTGCCGTTTGTGTTGCTACACCTTTTCTAAGTATTGCTAACCTCACATTTGGAGCCACTTTTTACTATGGTTATAAAAGCTATCAAACGGCGTGGATCATCCTTTTAACCTACATTGCCGCTCAAACCATTGCTTACCCAGCCATGGTTTATTTGTGGTTTGGGGAACTTCCACATAAAGGAGCCTTGATTGGCGGACTTTTAGCAATTGCCGGGGTGTTTGTGGCTAATTTTTGGAAGAATTAACTAAGATTCTTTGGACCAAAGGCGTGGGGCAGTAAATGCTCTAAAGAAAAAAGTTGATAATTATTTTCTAAATCAGAAACAATAATTTGTGCTTTGGGTGCAAACTCATAAATAAATTGGCGACAGAAACCACAAGGCCCCCCTTTTTTTTCATTCCTACTTTCGGTAACAACCACAACTATTTTAATGTTGAGATATCCTTCCGAAACAGCTTTTGAAATAGCGACTCTCTCGGCACAAATAGTTCCCCCAAAACTAGCGTTTTCTATGTTACATCCTGTAAAAGTTTTTCCAGCAGTCGCTACAACACAAGCTCCAACCTTATAGTTAGAGTAAGGAGCATACGCCTTTTCTCTGGCTTCTTTAGCCAAGAGAATTAATTGTAATATTTCATTGCGCTTCATTGAGGAAGTTCTGGTATAGAAGTTTTAAGAAGTTTTATAAAATTTTGCTTAACCCGAGCCGCCGTTTGAATAACTTCCATATGGTTAAGTCTTTGATTTAAAATACCAGCTGCCATATTGGTAATGCAAGAAATGCCACAAACTCGGAGTTGCAATTGATTGGCAACAATAACCTCTGGAACTGTAGACATTCCAACAGCATCTGCCCCTAATATTTTTAGCATTCTTACCTCTGCGGGTGTTTCATAATTAGGTCCATGAAGGGCTGCATACACACCTTGATGCATTTTAAGACCCATTTTTTTTCCAGCGGAAAGAATAATTTCTGAACTTTCAGGATCATAAGCTTGAGACATATCTACAAAACGAGGAGTGCCATCTTGAGGAATAGGGCCCCGCAGAGGGCTTCCACCCATAAGATTAATATGATCGCGAATAACCATAAATTCTCCAGGATTAAAACTAGGATTAATACCACCGGCAGCATTGGTAACAACTAGCGTTTTAATGCCAAGAGCCGCCATAACCCTTGTTGGAAAAGTAATTTCAGAAAGTTTGTGCCCTTCATAGTAATGAGCCCGCCCATTCTGAGCAACCACATGAACACCATCAAGCACTCCAAATTCCAATTTGCCGTGATGACCTTGAACACCCACTTTTAAGAAATAAGGAATCTCTGAATAATCTATTGAAATAAGTGATTCTAACTCTCCCGTAAAATCTCCTAATCCAGACCCAAGAATAATTCCAGTCGTTGGTTGAACATCAACCTTTGATTTTAAAAACTGGACTGCCTCTGTTATTTTACTTTTCATTGTTACCATAAGGCACCATAAGTTACTGAATAAAAACCCCTGCAATATTAGCTGTCATGTAAGAAGCAATTGTTCCGCCAATAAGAGCCTTAATTCCTAATTTAGCCAAATCATGGCGCCTTCCTGGAGCAAGACCACCTATCCCACCCAACTGAATACCAATAGAACTAAAGTTTGCAAAACCACACAGTGCATAAGTAATAATGACCTGAGCTCTTTCACTTAACATTTCTGGATGTTCTTTAAGAATCTTGGTAAAATTAAGATAAGCTACAAATTCATTGGCTACCATTTTTTGTCCTAATAAAACCCCCACTTGAAAACACTCTTCCTTAGGCACTCCCATAAGCCAAGCAAAGGGCCACATAAAAACTCCAAATACATAATCAAGAGTTAGTTTTCCATTAACTAAAAAAGACACCCAATCGTAACCTTCCAACCCAATTTTTACAAAAACTTTTCCGGAAAGTGTTCCTAACCATTGAAGACATGTATTACCTAAAGCAATGACAGCTAGGAAAGCTATGAGCATAGCGGCAAAGATCGGAAGAGCACAGTCTGAACTCCAGTCACAATTCTTGGAATCTCGT
>CAYJUJ010000064.1:0-8089 GCA_964373325.1 uncultured bacterium | reverse complement strand
TTTTTCAGCAATGTTTAAATTACCCATGATCTTGATTCGAGAAGTAGTACTTGCTTGAAGTGGTTTGGGTGGTTTGTGAACTTCGTAAAGAACCCCATCAATTCGGTAGCGCACTGAAATGTCCCGCTCATATGGCTCAACGTGAATATCACTTGCTTTTTCTTTTGCAGCTCTAAAAAGAAGGGAATTAACAAGTCGAATGATAGGTGCTTCATCATCGGTATCCAGAAGATCAATAGGCTCTTCCAAGGCATAGCTTAAATCTTCAAGCTCTAGGGCTTGATCGAGATCAGAAATATCTCGCTCACTTTTTTTTTCATAAACACGATTAATAGCATCTTGAATTTTAGCGGGGCTTGCAATGACGGGTTCAATTTGGGCACTTAGAATAACTCGCAGATCATCAAGGGCTGGGAAATTAAGAGGATCGCTTGTAGCAACCCGAACCGTATTTCCTTTTTTTTCCAAGGGTAAAACTTCATTTCTTTTGGCAAAATGAATGGGGATATTCATAATGAGAAGTGGATCAATAGCATCACCATTAATTTCCTTCTGATAGGCAATGCCAAGTTGTACACTTAAAGCCTTTAAAACTTGCTCTACGGTTAAATAGTTTTATTCGATAAGGATTTCTCCAACATGTTTAGAAGAGCTTTTTTGAAGAAGAAGTACCTCCTCTAACTGTTCTTCCGTTAGAGGAGTGTTTTCTAAGAGAATTTGCCCTATAGGTTTTCGTCTCATTTTTATTCTTTGCTTTCCTCCGGAGGGGTGAGAACGGGCGGTTTCATTTTATTAATATGTTCTTTTTTAGTATCCTGGCCCCCCAAGTTTTTCTTAATAAAATCTTTTCTTTCTCCTATTTTTTTATCAAAGAGTTTTCTAAAGTCAGAAGGTGTATCTATGATATAGGGTGTTAAAAATAAGAGAAGATTTGTTTTATTCATTCTCCTTGTTTTACTTTTAAAAAGCCACCCAACAAGTGGAATATCTCCTAAGAAAGGAATTTTAGATTCTGCCTCGCTTACATTGTCTCTCATAAGGCCACCTAGAACGATGGTGTCTTGGTTTCGGACGATAATGTCATTTTTAAGATAACGGTTAATTGTTGAAACTCCAGCTAATCCTTTGACTTGGTCGGGTACTTCAGCGTTGATATCTTCAATTCTTTGCTCAATAGCAAGTTGAATGTATTCATTGGTTTCATTAATTCTTGGTTTAATTTTAAGTTCGATTTTCACTTCATCTTCACCTAAGGGTTGAGTAGTAGCAGTGCCTGGAGTTCCAACAACTGTTGTTGTTTGGCGTGGGTATTTAGAGCTTGATCGAAATGTGGCTTCAGTGTTATCCATAGCTAAGAGCTGAGGAGTTTGTAAAATATCAGCTTCGTTTGAGGTTTCTAAAAATTTTAAAAGAGCAATCACTGTTGGAAATGTAAATGTAGTGCCATTGGGGCTAGTAATGGTGTAAGTGCCACCGCTTCGGCCCATAATGACTCCACCTCTTAAGGAGGCTGGGTTACCTAAAAAATTGGCAAGGTCATCTGTGATGAGCCCAGCCCCTACAACAGCTCCACCACCAACCGGAATACCAGAGCTATAAGAAAGCCCTCTTGTTTTACTTTTATCAAGGGAGAGATCAGCAATAATGGCTTCAACATAAACTTGTTTTCGTGCTATATCTAATTTTTGAATAACATCAAGAAGTTGCTGGTAGTCTTCTGGAGAAGCTGTGACAACGAGAGAGTTTGTTCCTTCATCGGCGGCAATTTGAACATCTCCTTTAAAAACAGGTTTTGTACTGGGTTCAAAGTAGCCTCCAGGTGGTGGATATGGAGCAGCCCCAGCCCTTCTTGTTTCTTGTGATTTTTGAAGGAGGGGTTGGAGTGTTTTTGCAACATCTGTGGCTACTGCGTTTTTAAAATAATAAATATGGACTTGGCCACTGACACCTGCTGTATCGACATCTAATTTTTGAATCATTTCTTCAATCCTTCTAAAACCCTCTTCATTTGCGAAAATGATTAATGTGTTTGTTCTAGGATCGGGAACAATTTTTTGAATATCAGCACCACTTCTAGCTGTATATGTGGATGGTGTTGTTCTACCTCGGTATGGAGTTGTAATAGGCCCTCTCGCATCTGAGACTTCAAATATTTTATCAAGTTGATCTCCAATTTCGATAGCACTTGCATGTTTAATTTTAATGGAGCGCATTTTGACCTCATGTGTTTTTTGGTCAAGCATGGTGACTAATTCCATAACGCGATTGACGGCCGTACCAGGGCCTGTGATGAAAAGTGAGTTGGTTGATTCATAGGCTACTATTTTAGTTTTAGTAGTACCTGCAAAACGCCCACCCCCTGACATGACGGTCGTTAGCGTTGTTTCTAGCTCTTTCGCATTAATATGTTTTACGTGATAAACGCGTGTGACATAAGTATCAGCATCGGGAATTTCACTTTTCTCATACGTTTTAACGCCCTCTCCAAGAGCATCTGTGACGGGAACTATTTTTAAAAATTTTCCAGAAGGTACAATTGTTAGCCCTTTCATATCAAGGGCTGTTAAAAAAACTCGGTATGCTTCTTCAACCGTCATTTCTTCTGGAGCAATGATGGTGATGGAGGGTCCACCAGGGGTTGCAGGAGTAAATCGCCCTGGAGCTCCTGGTGTTGCTCCAGCTCCAGATGCTAGATCATTTGGATCAAAAATAAAATTTCTTCCTGTGATTCTATTCATGTGTTCAACAAGTTTTTTAAGATTAGTATTTGGAAAGTTCATTTTAACGGCATGACTTTGACCTCCCGGTATGATGAAGACAATCGTGAATAGTATTAAAATGATCTTTTTAAGCATCTTATTTCTCCTTATTTAACATTGTAAGTCATGTTTATTCTTTGCCCGTTTCTAATAATACTTAAAGTTACTGGTTGTGATATTCGATCCACATTGGTTTTAAGCTGATCAAAAAGTGCACTTCCTGCTTTAAGGCTATCAATTTTCTGCCCATTCACTTCTTCTAATATGTCATCTCTTTGAATTCCAAGCTGTTCATAAAAACTGCCAGGCCGAACAGAGGTAATATGAACCCCCACAATTCGTCCTCCTACAACTTCAAAACGCGAAGAAGCATCAGTAATTGTTTTGGCAATATTATCTTTACTTAAAGCATCTCGAATCATATCTCGACTTATTTCATAAGTTGTTTCATTAATAGGACGAATCCCAACGGTTGTAGTAGTTGGAGTTGTTGAGAGAGGCATTTCTTCTTCTCTAGGAATTTCAACATATTCATAACCTTGGGTTCTCATGTTGAGAAGGTACACACGCTCGTATTCTATTTTTAAAATCTTGGCTTGAGTATTTAAAATAAAATCACTCTCTTGAACAGTGAAGGGTTCTGGTTCATTGGGAACGATCAAGTCAGCGATAGAGCGTTTTGAATCAGGAAAAACAATAGTACCAGCAAGTTTGATATTGAGTGAAGTAGGGGTGGCTGTTTCAAAAGTTTGTCCAGGAGCGGCACCCATTCCTGTAAAAGAGGGGTTAAAAATATTCACTGACAGAATTTTACGAATATCAGGTGGGCGAAGTTGTGTGCTTGGTTTTAATTTTTCTTTTTTAAGGGTAAGAGGGGTGAGTTTATGATCAATGTAGGTTACAAATAGATCAGAAACAGTTTTAGAGACAAGGAAAATGAGAATAACAGGGACTACCCACTTATATTTAAGAAGGTTCTCCCATGAGATGTTCTTAAAAGAAGCAGTTAAGTTTTTTATATTGGCCATACCCCTCGCAATGATAATAGGAGCAAAGCATGTGCCAAGACTTTTAATAAAGGATGTTTCTAAAAAGTAAAAGATATCAAGAGGTTATGATTTCTAGTTTATGCTCTTCGGTTAGAAAATTGACAGAATTTTTTGCCAAAATGTCAAAGTCGGTGTTTATAGAGTCATCGAATGACAATTTGTCACTCGCGAAGAATCCATTTGCCAGAATAAGAAGCAGGGTGATAGAAAGTAAATCATGAATAAGAAAATTTTATTAGCTGTATTAGTGGTAGCTATCGTTACTGCTGCGGGTTTTTTTACATTTAAAAAATCGGGAGGAGGAAACGTGGAATATGCAGTTTTAAATACGAACATGGGCGATATTAAAATTAGATTATTTCCAGATAAAGCGCCTAAAACCGTTGAAAACTTTGTGGGTTTAGCAGAAGGGTCCAAAGAATTTACAGATTCCAATTCAGGAAAAAAGCTCAAAAAACCTTTTTATGATGGGATTATTTTTCATAGAGTTATCCCAGATTTTATGATTCAAGGGGGCGATCCAACAGGAACTGGAATGGGTGGCCCGGGCTATGAATTCGCAGATGAATTTCATCCAGACCTCAAACACGATAAACCTGGTATTTTGTCCATGGCAAACGCCGGTCCTAATACGAATGGTTCGCAATTTTTTATTACTGAAGTTCCAACTCCTTGGCTCGATGGCAAACATTCTGTTTTTGGAGAAGTAGTTGAAGGAATGGATGTGGTTAAAAAAATAGCTCAAGTTGAAAAAGATGCTCAGGATAAGCCAGAACAAGCTGTGATTATTCAAAAAGTCATCATTCTTAAAGCTAAACGTTAAATCGGAAAAAAATCATGTCTCCGTCTTGAACTTCATACTCTTTACCTTCAAGGCGAAGATGACCTTTTGCTTTAATGGATTCTTCTGAACCATATTTGAGAAGATCATTATAGTGATAAACTTCTGCTTTAATAAATCCTCTTTCAAAATCTGAGTGGATGACACCTGCCGCCTCCCGTGCTTTCATTCCAGCATGAATTGTCCAGGCTCGAACCTCTTCGGGGCCAGCTGTAAAAAAAGTTCTCAGTTTTAAAAGATAAAAGGCTTTTCTAATAAGTTGATGAAGCCCCGGTTCTTCAATTTCTAGTTCTTTAAGAAAATCTTTTCTTTCAGTTTCATTAAGGGCAATAAGTTCTGCCTCAATTTTGCCACAAATTTTAATAACCTCAGAATTTTCCTTTTGAGCAAGCTCTTTTATTTTTTGAAGAAGAGGGGGGTCTGTGTGCAAGTGCTCTTCTGAAACATTAGCAACATAGAGTAGAGATTTAGACGTTAATAATGATAATTCTTGAACAAGCTTTTGTTCCTCTTCTGTGAGGTTTAGGTTTCGAACCATGTTCCCTTGATCGAGAGCTACCTTAATTTTCTTTAAAATCTCAACTTCTTGTTTTGATTTTTTATCACTACCTTTTGCTTTTTTTTCTGATTGATTGAGTCTTTTCGAAACTGTTTCTGCATCAGCAATGGCCAACTCTGTATTAATAACTTCAATATCCCTTATAGGGTCAACACTGCCGCTCACATGCACTACATTAGGATCCTCAAAGCAGCGGACAATATGAAGGATGGCTTGGACTTCTCGAATATGGCTTAAAAATTTGTTACCTAAGCCTTCACCTTGGCTTGCCCCCTTAATAAGCCCAGCGATATCTACAACCTCAAGCACATTGGGTGTTGTTTTTTTAGGTTTAAAAATTTCGGTGATTTTATCTAAACGAGGATCAGGAATAGGGACCATTCCAAAGTTTGGATCAATAGTACAAAAAGGGTAGTTAGCTATTTCTGCCTTGGCAGAAGTCAAAGCGCTAAAGATAGTTGATTTTCCAACATTAGGTAGTCCAACAATGCCACAGGATAGTCCCATGAAGTAAAGAGGTAATCGAGTCTGGGCTGGAAATCAAGGCCAGGCCATTTCAGGGACAGCTATTTTTTAGGCACTAAATAGCTGTCCCTGAAATGGCCTGGCCTTTAAAAATGCTTTGTTTTTTTATTTTTCTTGTATAACCAAAGATTTTTTTCACTTGTAGAAACAAGTTTTAAAACTTTTTTTCGTCCTTCTTGAAGAACTATAAAGCTTAGCTGATAAACATAGGGCTTCATTTTATTGTCTACTTCAAGTGTAAAATGAACTTGAGGAGTTAGAGATTCAAGGCTTGTTACAGAAATTTTTCCCTTTATGCCGCCTTTGATTTCTCCTGTCTTTGAAACAGAAAATAAAACCTGTTGATCGGTTGTTTCTAATACATAATCTCCTTTAAGAGTGTTCATAACATCTGCAAACGCTGCTAATGTTAAAAGATGTTTTATTCCTCCATTTCCAATTTCTTGACCTTCAAAGCCATAAGTCCATGTGGCTAGTAGAAACATAAAAAAGAAGGGCATTATTTTTCTCATTGTTCTATCTCCTTAGTTAAAAGGTTAAAAAATTGAATAGAGAGGCAATAAAGATCATCTCTATTTTGAGATTGACTTATTTTTTTACAAAACTTTCGCCTAAATTCTTTAATCCATTTTTTTGCTTCGTTTAGTTTTCGTTTATTGATAGAAAGCATCATAACGGAGAAATCTCTTTCTTGAACAGACTGTGTATAAATCGCTGAAATTGCTTTTTCAAGCATCTGATGGTGAGCTTTTTTAATGGCTTCAGAAGGAATGCCATCCGGGCTTGCATTAAATTCATTTTTTGCCTGTAAATTTCCTTGTTTATCATAAGCAAGTAGTCCTAGTTTTATAAGTCGTTTTATGGCAATTTTAGTTTGTGTTTGAGAAATTCCAAGTTTTTTGGAAATCCAAGCTATGTTACTTTTAAAATTTTTTAAATAGGTGAGCTCTACAATGGCTAGATGATACCAATCTGAAATGACACGAAAAGTTTCTAAACTCAGATCTTCAAACTTCATGTCTGATTGAAATTTTTCTAACTTTTGTTTTGCTAAATTTTTTTTGACTCGACTTCTGGCGTGTTCACTTTCCACTAAGGTACAAAATATTTCCTTTTCGTAGGTATTCAAACCCATTGTAAAGGCAAGTTTTTCAGCAATTTTTCGAGAGAGGCCACTTTTTTTGTTAAAAACTTCGCTAAGCCTTGAAGGGGCAATGGATAAATCTCTCGCAAAGGCTCTTAAAGAATAAACAGGGTTATGAGCAGATCTTCGTTCATATTCTCTGGAAAGGAAAGCGCGGTAATCTTGTGAAGATGAAGCATGAATCATGTAGTTTTCAGTACCACATGCCTATTAAATAATCAATAATTTCTTAAGACTTTTTTCTTAACCAAGCCAGAATTTCTAATCTGAATTTAAGAAAAACTGAAAGCCGTTTTTGAACAACGTAAACTAAAATTTTCTCATCTAGTTCATCGTATTGATGAACAATGACATTTCTGAGCTTAACAGCATTTTCAAATTCCTTACAGGTCTTTTGACTAATGACCTTATGTCTTAAAGCGATTTTAAAAGCATGTGCATAATTGTCGGGTAATTCCCATTTTTGATCGCTAGCTAAATGAGTACAGATATCAATACATGCTTGAATAATATTTTGTAATGAGTAGGCAACGGCCATGCGTAAATTAAAATCATCTATTAAATGTTTTTCTGTAATATTTTTTTTATTTTCTTCTAGTTTTTGAGAATACTCATCAATAATACTCAGCTTTTTTTGAAGAAGAATATGATCAACCACGGCCAACCTTTTTATATAAAATTTTTAAATCTTCGTTCATACTACAAGTTTTAACTGTGAATTCATTCCACAATGACTGATTTTTCTGGAAGATAACTTTGCCTTCTTTGATAACACGATATGCGATATGTGGTGAAGCTTGGTTTAAAATAAGGAGATCTACTTCATGATGACAAATATTATCTAATTGAGCCGCGAGCTTTGACTTTTTTCCCCACTTTACTGGTCTGTAGTGCTTAAGCAATATAGCTATGTCGATATCTGAATGAGGATGAATTCTGTTTTTAGCATGACTGCCGAAAATCAAGGCTGTATTTACTTCTCCGTTATTTTGAAAAAAAGCCTGAAGTTTTTTAATAAAAATACGCTCCATGATACGAACTATATAGAATGCTATAATAAGCTTCAACTGTTTTATCAGAGAGATTGATTGACGTAAATCTAAACGATTTACTCTATTTCGAAAGAACAATTGTTGAAAGAAAAAGTACCAAATAAGGATGAAGACTCATAAGTTACATGATTTTTATCATCGCGAGCCCTCAACTTGTTTT
>CAYJUJ010000063.1:0-8158 GCA_964373325.1 uncultured bacterium | reverse complement strand
TTTAAAAGAAGGCATCATTGAAGGTGCTGTTAAAAGAATTCGTCCCAAAATGATCACGGACATGGCTGCCTTTATGGGACTTTTACCCATTATGTGGACAATGGGAACAGGGGCAGATGTCATGAAACGAATTGCGGCTCCTATGGTTGGTGGGCTTTTTACAAGTTTTATTTTAGAGCTTTTAGTCTACCCCGTCATTTACTACATGTGGAAATCAAAATCTATTATGAAAAATACCACAGCTCATTAGTCCTTTTTATTCTGATCTGTTTTCCTGGAAAACTCTACCCACTCGTTCATATTTTCAGGAATATTTTTGAGAAAAACATTGGATACTAAATAGATACGAGGATCTTTTTCAGTTTTTACATAAACATTTTTATCCTTTTCTTTTCCTATGAGTAGTTTTAATAAATTCTTTCCTTCTTTATCTCTTAAAGCGATAATCTTAGAAGGCTTTTCTAAGCCAGAAAGAGAGATCCTTCGCACTTGCTCAGGATGACCCTTTTCATCCAAGAACTGAGCAACCTCTAGCTCTAATAAACTATTAAGAAGGTTATTGATTCGATCATCTTTTAATTTTTTATCTGTCCACTCCCATCCTTTTTCCTTTTTAGCAAATGCATAAGATTCCTGCTTCCGCAGGAATGACACCTCTATTTCATTCACGTCAAATCGATTAAATATAAAAACTTTTTTCTCCCTAAAATAATAGAGGTCCTTCAAAAGTTTTTCTTTTACATGAGAGTCGAGCTCTAAAAGAAAATCTCGACCACTTTTTTTAACATAAATTTTTTGGGATGAATCTTGTAGAAAAGATAAGGTTTTGTCTTTCCCTAATTTCACTTCAAGAAAACTTTTTGCATTGGTTTTTTTATCGTGAAATTCGTTAGCTCGCAGTTCTTCAAGAGTGAAAAAATAATCAGAAATACTATCTTCGGATGCCTCTGCCTCGAATGGTTTAACCACTTTCCATGAGCTTCCCTTTAAAAAAGATAAGTCTAGTTTTGGAGTTTTGATTTGAAATTCACTAAGCTCATTTCTTTTAAAAGTAATAACAACGGGGTCTCGTAAATCTTTAACTGTTTTATTCAAGGTACTTTTAAAATGAGAGGGTACTAAAAAAGCCCTGCTCTCACCTTCCCTTTGAACATAAAGGGAAGAACCAGAAGGCGCCTCTCGTCCTATTTTCAGAACTTTTTCCTCCTCGAAGCCCACTATTTTGATCCTGACTTCAACCGAAGGCTTATCAAGCTTAAAAGCATCTGGTTTATATTCTTCTCCTGTAAACTCTCTTGTTTGCAGAAGTCCATGAAGGTCATTCACAATGTTGTTGAGTGAAAGGGGGTCTGCCTCATCAATCAAAGGCTCTATCATTTTCCACTGATTATCCCCCACTCTCGAAAACTTCATTTTTCTATCTGGGAAAATAAGAGTTAAGTTTTCAATATTAGTTTTTTCAAAAAGCAGGACTTTTTTCTGCTCAGATTCTTTTTTTTCTCTTTTTTGAGCACCTTTAAACTCAGCAAAATAAACATAAGCCCCAAGTAGGAGAAATAAAAAAAACAAGACGCCTATTCCGCGATAGCCTTTCATTTCTTTCTGCGTTTATTCCAGTAAAAAACACCAAATAAAATAATAAAAAGAGGAATAGCAACTACAGTAACTCCTGCAACGAGTTTACCCTGAGCTGGAGTTAAGGTCATAGTACTCACACCCTCTTTTTTAGGCCTCACAGAAATAAGATCAGTATCTTTAGCTAACCAACTAAAGGCATTAAGAACTAAATCTCTATTCCCACTTTTGAAAAGAAAGGTATTGGTCGCTATATGACTTGATCCAAAGAGAATAAGTCGAGTCTTCCCTTTTGTCATAACAGCAGCCACCGTTAAAGGCCCTTGAATATCCTTTTTAGGATCAAAACTCACTTCTTTTGCTTTGGAGTCTGTTTCTCCCCAAGAGGCCGGTGACGTTTTAGCTAAAAACTCAAAACTAACCCCTTCTGGAAGTTTATCTTTTTGCTCAAAGGAGCGCGCTAACGGAAAAAATGTTGCCACTTTTTGCTTTCCAAAATCTTTTAAGACCTCATGCTCACCATAGGTATAAATAAGTGGAATAACGAAATCCCCTCCTAAAATTCGAGACTCTTTATCTAGAATAATGTCATTATGAACTATAACTCCAAGATCACTTAAAAGTTTGGATAGCGGTACCTCCACATTAGGATCTAAAAATACAAAAAGCTGCCCGCCCTTTTGAGCATATTCTTGGATTACATCTCCTTCCTTATCTAAAAAAGATTTTTGAGGGCCAGCAATAACAAGAGCATCACAATCCTCTGGAATTTTGAGCTCTTTCATAAGAAATAGCTCTTTTGCTGAATAGCCCGATTCTTCTAACTCTTTTTTAAGGTGAGAGTAGCCACTTCGTTCTTTATCAGTAATGCTTTTTTCTAAATGCCCTGTTACAAAATAGAAATTTTTATTTTTTTCCTGTGTTACCTTAACAAGAGCATTGGTTAAATTCTCTTCCGTTAAATCTTCTACCTTTAAGGTTTTTTTAGGCCCTTCTACTACCACAACATCCATTTGGCGAATTCCATGCTTTTCTGCAAGTCTTACCGCTACCTCAGGATCTACAAGCTCTTTTTCAATTTGATCAGTGTAATACATGTATTTATCGACAAGATCGTAAAATACTTGTTTTTTCTTCTTTTCGAAAAAACCAATAATTTTAATTTTGGTCTTAAGACCTTTAACTATTTTGACACTCTGGGAAGACAAGGTGTGACTTTTATTTTTTGTAAAATCAAAAAGCTTATAGTGCCTGTGAGAAATAAAATTAATCATCACAACAATGCCTAGAACCAAAAGAACCAATAATGAATTATGGATATGGAATCGAAATTTTCGATTCATTTTACTTTCTCCACGTCTGTGAACTTAAAACTCGATAAGCCAAAAACAAGCAAAAGAATATAAAACTGAAATAATAAACCACATCCCTCGTATCAATAAGGCCTGTAATGGTATTGACCCAATGAGGAATAATAGAAAGATAAGAAACAACTTTATCCCACGGGTCTGTGAGAAAGCGGCCCATCCACTCAACCAACCAAAAAAAGAAAAGCCCAGCATAGGTAATAACACCAGCTACAATAGGGCTTGCCGTCAAAGTTGAAGCAAAAAATCCCCACGCTAGAAAAGAAGCACCTAATAAAAACATGCCCAAATAACCAGAAAAAATAGGTACTACATCAGGATTTCCAAAGAGAAAAATAAAAAATGGAAAAACAAAAGAAAGAAGTAGCATCACCAAAAACAAAGTAAGTACGGCAGAAAATTTGCCCACAATAATTTCCCATAACTTTACGGGGGAGGTCATGAGCAACTCAAGAGTTTTTGTTTTTCTCTCTTCTGCAATGAGTTTAATACTTATAAAAGGAGCAAAAAGAAGAAGGAAAAAACCCATACCTCCAAAAGTAGGCTGAATCACCATACGGTTAACATTCAACTGTGCTAAAAGATCTTGTGCCTGTGGACCATAATAACGTGCTACTTGGTGGTATCTTAAAAGAGCATTTAGATAATCTTGGACTTGGGTATAAAAAGAATACCCCGTAATGGCAGCAAAAAAACCTAGAATAACATAAGCCAGAGGTGACACAAAAAAAGATTGAAGCTCTTTTAAATAAAGAGCAAAACTTCTTCTCAACTCCCCTCCTCAATGGTTAACTTTATAAAAACATCTTCTAGGGAAAGATGCTGCGGTTTCATTTCTAAAAGCCCCCATCCTTTTGTAACAGTAAGTTCAGCCAACCGATCCCTAATATCTACATTAAGTTCACTTTCAACAATAAAAGCATGACCGTTTTCATAAACATCCTTCACACCCTTTAACTTTTTAATCTCTCCTTTAATAGTGCCATCTTGCTTTCGAGTTAAAAGTTCGATTTTTTCACTTTTTCGTAAACTTGCAGAAAGGTTTGCATACGTATCAATAGCAGCAATCTTTCCTTCATGTATGATAACTATTCGATCGCATGTCATAGAAGCTTCAGGCAAAATATGAGTACTTAAAATAACCGTATGCTCTCCTCTTAAATTTTTAATCAGCGTTCTCATTTCTCGAATTTGATTGGGATCTAACCCAACGGTTGGCTCATCAAGAATAAGAACTTCTGGATTATGAACAAGCGCCTGGGCTAACCCAACTCTTTGTTTATAACCACGAGAGAGATTAGCAATGAGGCGATTCTTGACATCGGTCAAACCACATTTTTCTAAAACAGAATCAACTGCTTCTTTTCTTTTTTTTGAAGGAACGTTTTTAAAACGACATACGTGATTAAGATAAGACTCCACCAAAAACTCTTCATAGAGTGGAGGATATTCTGGAAGATAACCAATGGAGTTTTTAACTTCAAATGGGTTTTCTAAAATGTTAAAACCACAAATACTTGCCTCACCTTGGTCAGGAGGCAAAAAGCAGGTCAACATACGCATAGTTGTTGTTTTGCCTGCCCCATTAGGTCCTAAAAAACCTAAAATTTCACCTTTCTTAACAGCAAAACTAATGTGATCAACAGCTGTTCGATCACCGTATTTTTTAGTGAGTTCACGAACTTCGATCATATTTCTGATATTTATGGGTTTGCTGGAGGTGGTCCTCCGGCTTGACCGGGGGATTCTTTCGTTTCTGGAGCTTTTTCTGGCGCTGCTGCCGCTGCAGTAGCCTCTTTTCCCTGCCTATTCTTTCGAGAGGCACTCCACGCTTTATAGTGGGCGGGACAATAACCTTTCATCCCTTGGCCTAACGGTTTCTTACAATCTTCTTGCTTGCAAGTCTTATACTGAGGTTTAGGAAGCTCGCCTTGCCTCCATTTTTTAAAATGCCGCCGACAATAGCTTTTAGCCCTTACTTCGGAAGTGCACCCCTTAACTTTACAAGCTTCTTTTTTGACTTCTTCCACCATAGGCAAACACGTATTATCCTGTGAAATTTTTGTCAAGGTTTTTAAGCAATGAGCCGATAAATCAAAGGATATGAAGAAAAAAGATAAAAACCTAGATCCCTTATACCTCATCTTCAAAAAACAGTTTCGCGATGACGTGGAAGCCAATTTAGACTTATTCATTAGTTCTGTTATTGGCGAGTATCTCACCCACATTGAAGGTGCAAAGCTTTCTATTCCAGAGCAGCGAAAAACCCAAATGGTCGATCAACTCATAGAAGAGGTCGAAGACATGATTCGAAAAACTTTCATGGGATGTTTGAATCCAAAAGAATATTCTACTTTCGGAAAAGTTAAAAAAATATAGTTGCCTCTGAGGATGATCACCTGATAATTTAACTCCACAATGTTTAGAAAAATAATTCTTACTCTGCTTTTACTTCCCTCTTTTTGTTTTTCCGCTTTAGAGTTAGATGTTAAAGAACATGTTTTAGATAATGGCCTTCATATTCTTATGCATGAAGATCACACAGTTCCTATTATTAGTTATTATTCCTGGGTTAACGTTGGCTCACGATACGAAAAAAAAGGTCAAACAGGCATTGCCCATCTCTTTGAACACATGATGTTTCAGGGCACACAAAAATACGGAAAAAAAATATTTGATAAGCTAGTTTCTTCAAATGGTGGAGAACACAATGCCTTTACAAGTCAAGATTATACTGGCTATTACATTAATATCCCAAGCTCTCAATTAGAGCTTGTTATCGACTTAGAATCGGATCGCCTTGTTAATCTTAACGTTACAAAAGAAAATCTCACCTCAGAGAGAGAGGTTGTTAAAGAAGAACGCCGAGTTCGAACAGATAATAACCCTATTGGAAAAATGTATGAAGCTTTTTTTGCCCTCACATTTCCAAACTTTCCTTATGAATGGCCTGTTATTGGTTATATGGATGATGTGAATTCTCTCTCAGTTTCACAATGCCAAGAGTTTTATAAAACTTATTATTCCCCTAACAATACAGTTGTCGCCCTTGTGGGAGATTTTGACTCTAAAAAAGCTTTAGAACTCTTTAAAAAATATTATGGCTCTCTCTCCAAACAAGAAATACCACAAGAGAAGGAAATCACACTGACTCCTCAGAAAAAAGAAAGAAGAAAAACTATTAGAGAAATGTCACAAAATGACATGCTTCTCACAGCTTTCATGGCTGTACCCAGCGGTCACGAGGATAGTTACCCTCTTGAGGTACTTCAAAACGTACTGTCAGGCGGCAAAAGTACACGATTGTATAAGAGGCTTATTTATACAGATCAAATAGTGACCCGAGTTTACGGGGCACAATATGCACTTAAAAAAGCAGGGATGTTTGTCTTTTTTATCATGATGAAACCAGGACTTAAACATAACCTTGCTGAAAAGACTCTACTTGAAGAAATTGAAAAATTAAAAATAGAAAAAATCTCTGAAACAGAGCTTACTAAAGCTAAAAATCAAATTCTCTCCTCCTATCTTTTTAGTCTTAAAGAAAAAGATAATATTGCTAGAAATCTTGGTCACAACCAAATTATCTATGGAGATTACAGACACTTTTTCACAGATATTGATCGCTACAATGCTGTAACCCCTGAAGATATTCAAAATGTGGTAAAAAAATACTTTATACCAGAGAGAAAAAACACAGTTATTCTGACCCCCTCTTAAAAAATCATGAAAAAGTTAAACCATCTTTTATTTTTTTTATTCACACTTATAAGTTGCTCAAAAGATCCCCTCATCTTAGAACTGCCACCTTATAAAACAAAAACCATCGAAAGTAGCCCTAAAATTTATCTTTTTGAGGATAAAAAATTACCCACGATCACTTTTAAATTTCTATTTAAAGGAGGGGTGTCTTTTGATGGGCCTAAGCTTAAAGGGCTAGCCGCACTCACAACCGCCCTTCTTGATCAAGGCACAAAAAAGAGTTCTGCGACTGAAATTGCAGAAGCATTAGAGTTTCTAGGCGCCTCTTTTACGGCTAGAAGCTATTACGATACAACTCTTATAGAAGCCCAAGCTCTTTCTAAAGACACAGAAACACTTCTTATGATCCTTCAAGATATCTTTTTAAATGCGAGTTTTCCGGAAGAAGAAATTAAAAGGTTTAAAAGCTTGAGCCAATCTTCTCTCTTACAAATCAAGGATCGACCTGAAGAGTTTACAAAAGTGCTCCATAGAAAGTTTCTTTTTAAAGATCATCCCTATAGCTCCCCCTCTCAAGGCACAATTAAAACACTAGAAAATATTACGAGAGGCGATATTACTCATTTTTATCGTACCTACTTCACTAGAAATAATCTTACCTTAGCTGTGATTGGAGATTTTGATTCTAAAAAGCTTTTTAAAACTCTTAAGAACTTCTTTGAACCATGGAAAGAAAATAAAATAGAACCCCTCAAACTTTCAAACCCAACTCAGATAGAAAAAAATACTATTTATGTCATTCAAAAACCAGAACTCACCCAATCTCAAATTAGAATTGGAAATATTAGTATGAATCGCACTGATAAAGATTATTTTCCACTTCTTGTAGCCAATCATGTTTTAGGGGGTGCTTTTACTTCTCTTTTAAATCAACGCATTAGAGATGATTTAGGGCTTACCTATGATATTGATAGTTACAACAGCCCCGCTCTTTATAAGGGTGATTGGGGTATTGTTACTTTCACCAGAAATGAAAGCTTAAATCAGATTCTTGAAGAAACTCTTAAGATTCTTAAAAACTTTGGAGAATCGGTTACAGTGGAGGAGCTTAATAAAGCCAAAGCACATTTGACTGGAATCTATCTTCTCGGCATGGAAACCGTAGAAGATATTGCAGGTGCTCTTCTTTCGGCCAACTTCTATGGTTATGATGAAAGTTTTTTAAAGTTATGGAGAAAAAGGGTCAATGAAGTTGATTTAAACCAAGTGAAAGAAATGGCCAAAAAATATTGGGATGTCGATAAACTTCTTGTCACGATTCTCACAAATCCAAAAGTAGATTTGAAAAACCTTCCTATCAAGGGAGATATGAAGATTATTAACTATAAAGACGTGGAATTATAAAGCATTTCAAAAGTATAAATTCCTGTAGAATGCCCATCACTCCAAATAATACGTAACGCGTAATTGCCTACTGGTACTATTTCTCGTGCTTGAACTTCTTGGGAAGGCTC
>CAYJUJ010000062.1:0-8185 GCA_964373325.1 uncultured bacterium | reverse complement strand
ATTTATGTCTCGAAGAACTTAAAGGTAATATGCCAGCAGAGATGAAAAGTGGAAGTGCTACAGATTCCCTTCTTTTAGCAACTGCAAAAAGACATCAACAAGAGACCCATATCCGTGTTATTTTAGTTACTAAAGACACAAATCTAAGAGTTCGTGCTGATGCTTTGGGTATTGCTACAGAGGACTATGAACCCTCCCAGGTTGAAATTGAAGATCTTTATTCAGGGGTGAGAACAATTGCTGTGCCAGGAGAGGTTGTAGATCAGTTTTTTGCTGAAAGAAAACTAGCTCCTCCTTCTGATATTAACCATTTTTATCCAAATGAATGTATTATTTTAAAGGATCGAGATAAAGAGTCTCATTCAGCGCTTGGGAGATATCATGAAGATAAAAAAATGATTGTTCCCCTTATTAAAAAGAAGCAAGGAGTATGGTCTGTTTTTCCAAAAAATGTAGAGCAAAACTTTGCTCTCGATCTTTTGCTAGATGATGATGTTCAGCTAGTGAGTCTCATTGGTAAAGCAGGAACTGGTAAAACCCTTTTGGCACTTGCAGCAGGGCTTCATAAAACTGTTGATGAGGGAAGATATCATAAGCTTCTTGTCAGTCGCCCTGTGTTTCCAATGGGAAAAGATATCGGTTATCTTCCTGGAGATTTAGCCGAAAAACTAAACCCTTGGATGCAACCCATCTTTGATAATATTGAATTTCTTCTAGGGGGGAGTAGCCCTGACTTTTTAAGAAGATCTTCTACTAGTTATAAGGATCTGATTAATCAAGGTATGCTGAATATTGAACCCCTAACCTATATTCGGGGTAGAAGTATTCCTAACCAATACCTTATTGTTGATGAGGCACAGAATTTAAGCCCTCATGAAATTAAAACAATCATGACTCGAGTGGGTGAAAATACTAAAATAGTTCTTACGGGTGATTGCTATCAGATTGACAATCCTTACATTGATTCGGCTAACAACGGCTTGACTTACGTAGTTGAGCGCTTTAAGAAGGAGGCCATCGCAGGCCACATCACTCTTGTGAAAGGTGAGAGATCAATGCTAAGTGAATTAGCAACTAAGTTATTGTAATCTTTATTGTCATCCCCAACGCGGGTCCTTTGGCTTGCGCCTCAGGATAAACTCCGGCGGGGATCCATAATTTTTAAATATGCCACTTTATCAACCACCTTATCATTATTTTAAAGATGTTTTAGATAATGGGCTCCGGATTTTGACACTAGAGATGCCCTATACCCATGCAGCTGAAATTGCTCTCTATGTTTGTTCTGGTTCTCGGTATGAAACGATTGAAACCAATGGCACTTCTCACTTTCTTGAACATATGTTTTTTCGAGGAAGTGAGAAGTTTCCCACTTCTTATTTGTTAAATCAAGAATTTGAAACAATCGGAGAGGGGCTTATTGCCAATACCTTTCGTGAATTTACCTGTTTTTGGTCTAAAATTGATCCTGTTTATTTAGACAAGGCAATTATGTTATTTAGTGATGTTTTTACAAAACCCATCTTTGAAGATGTTGAGACAGAAAGAAAGATTATTCTCATTGAGCTTTTAGAAGATTATGACGCAGAGGGTGAAGATGTTGACATCGATAATGTATCAAAACCATTCGTATGGCCTGGCAACCCCCTTGGTTTTTCAGTCATTGGTACAAGAGAGAATATTTTAAAATTCACTCGTAATGATCTTGTTTCTCATTTCGAAAAATTTTATACACCTCCTAATATGGTTCTTTGTGTAGCTGGAAAGGTTCACAGAAGTGATGTGCTTGAGAGTGCTCAAAAGTATTTTAGCCGTTTTCAAGGTGAAAAAATAACTGCACCAGCGCCTCTTCAAACTTCTCAAGAATTTCCTCTTTTGAAGTTTGTTCGTTCCGATAGGAGTAAAGTTGATATACAGCTCTCTTTTAGAGCTTTTGGAGAAATGCATCCTGATATTAAAAAATTATTTATGATTCAGCGAGTTTTGGATGATGGTATTAGCTCTCGCCTTCAAAAAACAATTTGTGAGGAGTTAGGGCTTGCTTATGATATTTCAGTTTCTCTCGATTGCTATTCAGACACGGGGTTACTCGACATTGATGTTTCTGTACCTCAAAAAGAGGTGGTTGAAATTATCCCCGCTATTTTGAAAGAATTAAAACAGTTGAAAGAGGAGCTTATTAGCGATGAAGAGCTCAATAAGGTTAAGATGAGGGCTATTAGAGAACATGAGTTCAATTATGATAGTTTGCGTCAGATGTCTATTACTTTTGGTGAGGCAGAGCTTTTATATTCACTAAAAACTCCAGAAGAATCTATAAAAGAAATTCAAGAAATTAAATCTTCTGATATTCAGAGAGTTGTACAAAATGTTTTTCAATCTAAAAATTTTAATCTTATTGTTTTGGGACCTTATTCGAATTCTGATGAGAAGAAAATTAAAGAGATTTTAAGTTCTACGATGATTTAGATTGATCTATCTGTTGTTCTAATTGGAAAATTTTGTGAGCGCCATTTTTCTGGTAACTATCTACAAGGTCAAACAATTCTTTTGTCAAAGCTCTTTCGGAAATGACTTCCATGAGGTCTTCACCCCACAAAGCTAATTGAATGTCATAAGGATCTTTTTTAATGGCTTCGCAATATTGAATAAGCTCATCGAGGAGATCTGCTTTATCCATGTAATAGAGTTTTTGTTTATCTAATTTTTTGATTTTTTCTTCCCGATATTCTTTAAGAGAGATAATATTTGATCTCATGTCCCAACCCCGGCCCAATGTTTAAGCAAGAAAAGTGCCAAAAGAGTAGGTTGTGAGGTTAACAGTTTGAAATTTAAGGATATTTTAAACATTCTGATAAACTTAAAGACTTCATTTTTTCGGTTATTTTTTTTACAAGTTCTAAAACTTAACTCTAAAATGAAAATGAAATCCAAGTGTTATATCTTTTTTGTTCAAACTAGCCACTGTTTATTATTTAGTCGTTTAGTTAAAACAAAAATAGTTGCTATTTGATTTTTGCCATGCTAGCGTGATACTTGGGTAAAGAAGGATTTACGTTCTTTTAAAGAGTAGTTCGGTAGTTGGAAGTTGAGGAAACATGATTGCTCATGTAGTGACTTCCATAAACGAAGTACCTAAGGGTGGCGTAGAATCTGGTAGTGCGCTTGTTCGGGCAGAGTTTTGCGATTTTGATGAGTTTGTTCTGGCCTATCGCCCAGAAATTGAAGGAGGGGGTATATTTCTTGAAACCCCAAATCTTCTTCCTCTCAAGCAAAAAGTTAAAATAGAGTTTTCTATAGCAGCAAGCCAGCTTAAAATTATTGAAGGGTGTGGTGAAGTTGTGCAGATTATTTCTCCAGCTCAAGACACAGCTGGTGGAATCATGATTCGCTTTCTTAACTTAGAAGACAAAAGTAAAAAGCTTCTTTCTAAGCTCTCCGAGAGTTATATATGAGGCCAGCTAAATAGCTGTCCCTGAACTGGCCAGGCCTCCTTAACGCTTTGAATTCTTTCATTTTTCTTGTAAAGAATAAATCCATACATTAAGATGACGTGAGCATATGAATCAAGATGTTAGTTGTCGAATTACGCATTCTATTATTCAATACGGAAGAAAATATAGTAAGTCTGTTTCTTCGATATTTGACGATGTAGAGTTTTCCTTAGAACATTTAGCGGATACCAATTCATGGATTGATCGCGATACTATTCGAAAGATTTACAATCGTTTGCCTTCTCTTTTTCATGATGACGATATTATTTTTAAAATTGGTTGTGAGTCACCAAACTTAGAAGCCTGGGGTGTTTTAGATAGCGTGTTTAGGATGATTGGTGACCCTAAATTGATCTATCATCAAAGTCGAAAGTTTATTTCTTATTTTTATAAAAATGTTTTTATAAGGATTTCAGATAAAGAAGAAAATAGTGTGATGCTTGAGTTTGACTCTTCTCTTGAAGAGAGTGATTTGAAGTATCTAAGAGGTGCATTAGCTGGAATTCCAGAATACTGGAACTTAGGACCCGCTCAAGTTGAGATGAGGTCTACCCATGCATGTCAAATTATTTGGTCTGAAAAACCAAGTTTTTTTGGAGAAAAGAGTGTTCCAACAACTTTAAGCCCTAGGCTTATTCAAGAAACTGTTGCAAGATTAGAAGAGCAAAATGAAAAATTGGAAAAAGCAAATCGAGAGTTAAGAGAAGCTAATAAAAAATTAAAGGAAACACTGAGACAACAGATACAATCAGAAAAAATGGCTTCGATTGGACAGCTAGCTACTGGCATTGCTCATGAAATTAATAATCCACTTGGGTTTATTATGAGTAATGTCTCCCGAATTAAGGAGTATGTGACAAAGATTTTTCAAGCTCTTGATGTTTATGAGCAACTTACTATGGAACTTCCTGAACCTCCACCGTATAAAACTGAAAGAGTACTGCGTCGTATTGAGGAATTTCAGGCAGATTCTCATTTAAAAACTATCAAGGAAGATTTCCCACTGATCCTGGCAGAAACAGCAGAAGGTTTAGGAAGAGTCAAGCAAGTGGTGTCAGATTTAAATCATTTCGCTCATGCAGGGGAGGAAAAAAAAGAAATTTGTGATATTCATCGATGTATTGATACAGCATTGAGTATCTTAAGGTATGATCTTCGACGAAAGGTGTCACTTAATAAAGATTATGGAGAGGTTCCAGATATTGTTTGTAATCCGGCTCTCATGAATCAGGTTTTTTTAAATCTTTTACTCAATGCCTATCAATCTATAGAAGGGGTTGGAACTATTAAAATTTCTACTTTTAAAGAAGAGGGAAGTGTTATTGTGGCTATCAAAGATAGTGGTTGTGGCATTGCACCAGAGAATGTAGATCGAATTTTTGAACCTTTTTTTACAACTAAAAAGCAGGGTGAGGGAACTGGACTTGGACTTTCTACTGCTTATGGTATTGTAAAAAACCACAAAGGTAATATTGAAGTTGAGAGTAAAAAGGGAGTGGGTTCTATTTTTCGGGTCAAACTTCCCTTAGAAGAACGAACCATTATGAAACATGGCACATATTGAAAAAATCAGGGCCAGGGAGATTCTGGATTCGCGGGGAAATCCAACAATCGAAACAGATGTTTTTTTAGATACCGGTCATTATGGTCGAGCGGCAGTTCCTTCAGGTGCTTCAAAGGGTAAATATGAAGCCTTAGAGTTAAGAGATGGTAAAAATAGGTATCGTGGATTTGGGGTTCAAAAAGCTATTCAAAATGTGAATACGGTTATTGCACCAGAACTTAAGGGGCGAGATGTTTCAAAGCTTCTTGAAATAGATCAAACACTGATTGAGCTAGATGGAACAGAAAATAAATCAACCTTAGGGGCTAATGCTATTTTATCTGTTTCAATGGCAACAATGAAGGCTTATGCTTCCTGTAAAAATGAGCCTCTTTTTAAAACTATTGGTCGAGATAAAGCAAAAATTTTACCTGTACCCTTTATGAATATTTTAAATGGTGGGGCTCATGCTGATAATAATATTGCTATTCAAGAATTTATGGTTGTTCCACTTCAATTCATGTATTTTTCAGAAGCCTTAAGAGCAGGGGTTGAAATTTTTCATGCCTTGAAAAGTATTTTGAAAGAAAAGGGTCATAATACCGCAGTGGGCGATGAGGGTGGTTTTGCGCCCAATTTGAAGTCTCATAATGAGGCGCTTGATTTTATTGTTCAAGCTATTAAGCAGGCTGGCTATAAACCTGGAGAAGAAGTTTGTATAGCTTTAGATGTAGCGGCCAATGAATTATATGAAAATTCTTATTATGTATTAGAGGGAAAAGAATTAAGTTCTCAAGACATGATTTCTTATTATGAGGAGTTAGCAGGAACTTATCCTATTGTTTCGATAGAAGATGGATTGGCAGAGGATGATAGAGCGGGGTGGAAAAAACTCATGGAAAAACTAGGTCATCAACTTCAAATTGTTGGAGATGATCTTTATGTAACGAATCCAAAAAGATTAGAAGAAGGAATTCGTGAGCGTTGGAGTAATTCTATTTTAATAAAACTAAACCAAATTGGAACGGTTTCTGAAACATTAAAAACAATCTCTCAAGCTCAGGCGGCTAATTTAACAACTATGGTCTCTCATCGGTCTGGTGAAACAGAGGATCATTTTATTGCTGACCTTGCTGTAGGAACTAACAGCGGACAAATTAAGACGGGTTCTGCATGTCGTTCTGAACGCATGGCAAAATATAATCAACTTCTTCGTATAGAAGAACAATTGGGTGCCTCTGCTATTTTTCCCGGAAAAGATATCTTTTATAACCTCACTAGATAAAAGAGGCTGTCTCCTGAACACTTTGTATATGTTCTAAACAGGGTTCTAAAAATACGAATGAAAACAAGATATTAGTTAACTTTTGTTAAAAAATAACCCTTATCTTGTTTATATAATAGTGGTTTTTTAGAATTTTTATATTGACGAGTAGGGGGGGGTTTTGCTAAAAATGCCAGCTAAATTGGAGATTTGACACTTCCCAATATAAATGGCATGGAAATTGCTATTTTTGGACACAAACTATCTTTCATCACATGTTTTTTTGGAAGAATGTGTGAAAAAAGGGGGAATAAAATGGTAAAAATGAGTCAAAAGTTCTTGGTTGGTTTAGTAGCGCTTTCTTTTACTCTTTCTGTTGCTTCTGCAGCAGAAGAAACAGTAACAGCAAAAGCTCCATCTAAACCATGGTCTATTTCTGCTGATTATCAGGTGAGTCGGAGCCTTCAAACAGTGAAAGCAGAGCCGGCGAAAGCCCTTGCAAATCTTGGAGCTAAGTGGTCTTTTAGTCCAAGTTTTCAAGCAGGTGTAGGTGTTAGCTTGGCCAATACCTTTGGCGATCCAAAGGGTGCTAACTTGACTGTAACAGATCCTTCTTTGACCGCAACTGCTCCAAATATAGCTCGAGTAGCTGGTTTGGATATTACTGCATCCAATAAAATCTTTTTAGGAACTTCTAAAGCGAGTAGAGATGATGCAAGCCGTCTTTATGCAAGTGGAGCATTTGTTTTGAGCACTTCTAAAGTTTTAGGTGCTTGGAATTTAGGTGGAAAACTCACAACTGGATGGTTTGCTCACAAATATAAAACATTGATAACTTCGGATGGAGAAGTTCCAGCTCCAATAGGAGGATTAAGAGAAGATATTACAGCAAGTACAAAGCTTGGAAGATTTGAATTAGGTACTGGCATAGGAGTAGCACAATCACTTGCTTATAATTCAAATGTAAAACACAAAGTAGAAGTGATGCCATCTGTGACTGTTTCACCCCTTGAAAATTTGAGTCTTTCTTTTGGTACTGTGAGTACATTCAACATTGTTCCTGGAAAACCTGTGACAACAAGTCTTGAACTGACACCTTCTGTAGAATGGGCGCCTATTACAAACATGAAATTAAGTCTTGGAGTTGAGTGCGGTTGCCCAAATTATGTTTTGACAAGCCTCAAAGAAGCTGTCAATTATAAGCCATCTCTTGCATTAAGCTACGTTTTCTAAGTTAGATATTGTCTAGCTTAAAAATAAAAAAGCCCGTGATTGTCATCACGGGCTTTTTTTTATATAGTTTCTTTTACTATGAAAAAGCTTCATCATATAGCTATTGCTGTTTCTGATCTAAAAAAAGCAAGTGAAACATTTAGGAAACTTGGTTTTAAAATGGGATCTTCTCATCCGGTACCCGGAATGAAGGTTAATGCTCTTTTTACTCAAGTTGGGGAAACCCAGATTGAGTTTATACAGCCCACAAACCCTGATTCTACAGTAGCTAAGTTTTTAGAAAGGAGAGGTGAGGGGCTCCACCATCTTTGTTTTGAGGTTCCAGATATAGAAGCTTCTTTAAAAGATTATGAAAAAAAAGGTTTTGTACTCATAAATAAAAAGCCCGAGATAGGTGCTCAAGGTAAAGTTGCTTTTTTGCACCCTAAATCTACGAACGGTGTTTTGATAGAACTTATTGAAAAGAACTGACGTAATCATGGATCAGTTTTTTAGCATCTAGAGGAAGATCAATAAACTTAACACCAGTGCCCTTTTGGGAGTTCTTTTTTCTACTTATATTGTCGTAAACGGCTTGGCCTTGCACAACAATGAGCTCACGTGAAGTTGGCAATCGAAAGAGATAGGTCGCCATTTGTTTCTGTTTGACAA
>CAYJUJ010000061.1:7115-8237 GCA_964373325.1 uncultured bacterium | reverse complement strand
CTTTTCGATGCATGGTAGAGAAGGCAGCTATATCGCCAAATGTTCCTACACGCTGGCCCTTTAAAACTGCCCCATGGGCTTGCGAACAATCTTCAAGAACCCTAACTCCTTTTGCATGACAAATCTCAGTAATTTCATCGATGGGAGCTGCCTGACCCGTTGCATGAACAATCAAAGCACAACTTGTCTTAGAATCAATCCTTTCTTTCACTTTAGAAGCACCCACATTAAAGGTCCTTGGTGAAGAAGTATCAATTAATTTTGGTTGTAAACCCAATAAAATAATGGCACTTAAAGTTCCAGGATCCGTAATAGGAGAGACAAGAACATGAGAACCTTTGGGTAAGTTTAAAGCAGCCAGGGCCACATATAATGCAATTGTTCCTGTAGCTACTGCATCAGCGTAACCTCCCCCTTGTAACGAGGCAAATGCATCACAATATTTTTCTTCAAAATAACCTTGATAACCCGGATCCAAAGAAAGTTTTTCATAATAGTCAAAAACTTCCTGAACTTTTTTTTTCTCTAAATCTCCAATAGCAAATCGGGGAGGCATAGATTTTTTTCGAATAGGCTCCCCTCCATGAATAGCTAACATTTCTACCTTGCCTCTAATTGAGAGTAAATCTTCTGTACCGATAAACCATGAGCATCTAAAAGATCATCATGGGTTCCAAATGCATGAATAAACTTTTCTTGAAGTGAAAAACATTTAAGATCAGTTTTTGATCCTGAATCCCATGCTAGCTCTTTAACTCTAGAACCCAATCCACCATGTGGAACATGTTCTTCTAGAACAATAACCCTATTAAATTTTGCCAATATTTTTGAGATTCCTTCTTTATCTAAAGGCTTAATTGTGTGGCAGGAAAGAACTGCAACACTTTCATTATTTTTAGATTTTAGATACTCTGCAAGTTCCATTGCTTTTTTCATAGTTGGACCATAAGTGAGTATACAAGTATCAACTCCTTCTTTAACAGTCCTTATTTTCCCAACAACAAAAGGTTCTTTTACATCCTTTGTAAAAGAGGGCTCTCCAGCTTTACCCAATCTTAAATAAACTGGACCCAGGTTTTGTGTTGCGCACCAACGCGTGGCCCACTCTGTTTCTAATGGATC
>CAYJUJ010000061.1:0-7105 GCA_964373325.1 uncultured bacterium | reverse complement strand
TGGAGCTAGCAATAGAAACATCTTCCATAGCATGATGAGTACCACCTAAAGTAGAATAAGATACTCCTCCTCCAATTCCAACAAGAGTTACGGGGAGCCCTTGATAGGCAATATCATTACGAACAAACTCAAAAGGTCTATAAAGAACAAAGGTTGCTATGGTATACGCAAAAGGGCGCATCCCTCTTAACGCCATGCCAGCTGCTATCCCAATCATGATTTGCTCAGCAACGCCTGTATTAATAAAACGGCCTGGAAATTCTTGACGAAACTTTACAATAGAACCTGCAGGTGAAATATCGGCCACAACAATACAAAGTTTTGGATCTTTTTTACCTAATTCATAAAATGTATCAGCAAATCGATTTCTCATTTATGACTTTAGTATTTCCTCTAACGCCTGTTTATACTCTTCTAAATTAGGGGAGCGATAATGCCAAATAGCTACATTTTCCATGTAAGAAACACCCTTCCCCTTGACTGTATGAGCTACAATCACTGTTGGTAGGTTTTTTTGAGGGGGTCTGGCAGCAACGTCAAAGAGTTCTTGGCTATTATGTCCATTCGCTTCAAATACACGACAACCAAAAGCTTCTAATTTATCAACAAGGGGATAAAAAGCGGGATGGCCCTGACTCATTTTTTCTAAGCCACCAAAATCGTTCAGATCTACAAACACAATCAAATTATCCAGTTTTAAATTAGCGCTCATCATCATGGCTTCCCACGTTGAACCCTCTTGAAGTTCACCATCTGAAATAAGAACATAAGTTTTTCGATCTTCTTCGTTTAGCTTATCTGCATAAGCCATGCCAGTAGCAATTCCTAATCCATGCCCCAAAGAACCTGTTGCAGCTGCAATTCCAGGTATGCCATAATCAGGATGAGCACCTAGTTTTCCATTTGGCTTACAATAATTTAAAATATCTTCATCAGTCAAAAAACCTAATTCATTCAAAATGATATATTGAGTGATACAACCATGGCCCTTCGACATTAAAAACGTATCCTGAAATGCTCCTTTGGCATCTTTTCTTAAGAGCTCATGGTAAACAAGATCTGTGATTTCCACACATGAAAAAGCTGGAGCAATGTGAAGAGCGGGGACCTTTTGGGACATCTCCAAAATTCTAAGGCGATAATGAGCACAACGCTTTTTTGCTTGGTTCAAGTCCATTTAATTAACCTCTCAAAGAATAATCCATTGGCCAATCTTTTAACTGATTTAAATATTTCTTTGCCCACACAACTACTTCTTTGAGGCCCTCATTCCAATCAATTTGCGGTTCCCAGCCAACATCTTTTTTAATAGCAGAAGAATCTAACCAATAACGGGCATCTTGTCCTAAGCGATCTTCAGTTACTTCACAAATTTGGTCAAAAGGCACATTGATGGCCTTTGCACAAAGCTCTACTACTTTTCGGATAGATGTTGGTTCTTCAGAGCCTACATTATAGATTGTCCCATATGGAGCCCCTTCAGAAACTAAGTGAATAGCTCGACCCAAATCTCTTGCATGAATATAAGATTTTTCAGCCCTTCCTCCGCCATGAAGGGGTAATTTTTTACCCAGCAACCCACAAACAATCGTTTTAGGAATGATACGATGTAAAAGTTGCCCAGAGCAATACGCATTTGAAGGTCTCAAAATATTCATTTTAAACTTTAAAAACTTATGAACAGACATAAGGTACATATCAAAAGCTACTTTAGATGCAGCATAAGGGCTCGTTGGTTTGATAGGTGTGTCTTCTTTAGCTGGATGACCTACAGCTCCATACATCTCTGATGTTCCAATTTGAATAAATCTTTCTAACCACTCTCGTTTCATTAACTCCTCAGCTAAACGAGCCAACCCCATGGAGTTAGTTTCAAAAAATCTCCAACTATGCTTCCACGAAACAGCGCCCTCACCTTGGGCAGCAAAATTAACGATTACATCTGGTTTTTCTCTATCTAAATATTCCATCAAAAGATCTAATTCATAAGTAACATGATAAGCTCGATATTCATAACGATCAGCCTTATCAACATTTAAAGAAAAGGGTTCAGGTCTTAAAATATTTCTTCCAACTCCAATAACTTTCTGAGGATTTGCATGCTCCAATAGATACATAGCTGTGTGAATCCCAAAAGATCCTCCACCCCCTAAAATACAATATTTCTTGCCCATGAAACCCTCCTTAACTACTCAATAATAGTCCAATAATAATCGCCCTCGTAACCTGCTTCTTTAAAAAGTTTAACCCAACCTTCTGGATAGTCATGAAACTCTGCTGTTAAAACCCAGCTTTCAAAAATTTCTTTTTCTTCAGGTGTTCGATAACTGTCAACTTGAACATAAGATTTCCCCTTCGAAACACGTTCAATCTCTTGAAGTGCAACTTTGGCACGATCCCTTTTTAAGTTATGAATTGTATTTAAAGAAATAACAGCATCAAAACTATGGTCAGGGTAAGGTAAAAATTCAGCTGTACCCAAACTAATGCGCCCTACAACATCTGGATGACAATTCATTAAGGCATATTCTGAAATATCAACACCAAAAGCCTCTAATCCTGAACAAACCTTCATCAAATCATGAACTAAAAAACCCTTTGCACACCCTACATCCAAAACGCGGCTCCCTGCTTTTAAACCAAAATGTTGAACCATATCTTTCGCAACAGAAATCCACCTTCCATCGTATTTATAGCCTCCATACCCGTAATCCCTGGGGCCATCAAAATACATTTCCCCATATTGCTTTGCAACCCGAACAACCTCTGGATCTTTTGCCTCTAGCCGTTTTTGGATATTTCTTTGAGTCCTAGGTAGTGATTGTAATAAGTTGATTTCTCTCATATTTTCTTTAAACCTTCCTCTAGAGAATGAAATTTAAATGTAGGAAAAGCTTTGAGGCACATATCAATTTGAAAAGGGCGATAGCCATTATGAGGCATAGGTCCCACTCTTGGTTTACTCCTCATATGACACTTAGAATTAAAAAGCTCAACAATCTCTTGCGCAATCTTTTTAAATGAAAAAACTTTACCAGTTGCTATATTTAAAATGCCTTCACTTCGATGAAATAGACACAAACGAATAATTTCTGCCACATCCTCAATAAAAACATGATCTCTTTGCTCCTCCCCCTCTCCAAAAAGAACAATGTCTTTGCCATCTTGAACTAATCTTCTAAATTGATTAGGACCATAACCATTATGAGGATCCCTTGCGCCATAAAGAAGACTGGGTCTTAAAATACAAAGAGGAGAGTTTTTCAATGCTGATTTTAACATGAGCTCTCGGCTCAAATGCATGACCCCATGAAGAGAATTTGGTGCCGTTAAAGACTTTTCTGTAATTGGTTCATCTAAATCTGCATAAACCGCATCAGAACTAATATAGATGACATGATAAAGTTTTTTTTTCTCTAAAACCCGACAAACCACTTCCATCATTTTAATATTATCCAACAGCATTGCACTATTCTTGCATGGGGCTTTTGCGGCAGCTACAACAAGGGAGTCTTCTTCTTGCAAAATCTGTTCTAGCTGTAATTCAGAGTCACCCTTTAAAAGATCCACTTCCTTTCGTGTTAATCCAAGAACATGAATATTTTCCTTTAAAAGCCTCTGCCAAATAGAGTTTCCTACAAACCCGCCCGCACCCAAAATAACTACTCTTTTTGGTCTTGTTTCAGAAGCATTTAAGTGTTTTAGCATCATTCAATTCTCAACTTACTTTTTCGCGTCTTAACATGGCTTTTTTGCCCAAGCAATAATAATCAAATCCCTCTAAACCTTCTCCAGCTAAAATGTGATATGGATCAATGATCACCCTACCCTTCATGAGTTGAGATATTTTATCAATTTTTATTTCGCGATATGTTGGCCAAGGGGTCATTAAAACTAAAGCGTCAGCACCCTTAATTGCATCCAAAGAATTATTAAAATCTCTTACGAAAGAGAGTGCTTCAATCGAAGCAACAGGATCATGAACCTGAACCTGAACTTGATGCAATTTTAAATCCTCCAATAAAGCAATGGATGGCGAGTTTTTTAAGCTATGTGTGTTTTCCTTATAAGTTAAGCCCAAAATAGAAATAGTAGGTTTTTTTTCTTGATCTAATACCGCTTCTTTTAAAACCCGATAAACCCATTTTTTTCGAAACCAACTATCAGCAATAAAAGATTGAATGACCTTTGCATCAGTTTGATTTTTTTCTGATAGCTGCATAAGAGTTGCTAAATCTCTTTCTAAGTTTCCACCGGATATTCCTAACCCAGGGTTAAGATATGCGTCTTTTCCAATTCTTTTATCTAAACGAAGTGCAGATGCTATACTCTGCCAATTGGCCCCAATTTTTTCACAAATTTCAGACATCGTATTAGTTACACTCACAGAGGCCACTAAAAATAAATTAATAGCGGTTTTACAAAGCTCGGCACTTTCATAATTCATTTTTAAAATAGGGCAACCATAAGCATTTAATACAGCTTGAAATGTCTGAGGTAAGGGAAGATCTTCATTCTCACAGCCAACAATAAATCTTTCTGGATTTAAAGACCTTTCAACAGCACGACCAAAAACCAAGGTTTCAACCTGATAATAAAGCCTTTCTTTTGGAAAATGAATTTCTCTTGTAAACCCAGGTGGCACTTGACACAAAATCACCAAAATAGCCTTTTCTGATAAGTTCTTTGAAACCTTTTCAACTAATCTTCGTATCTCTGATAAATTACTTTGCCCTTTATCATTAGTTGCCACATCAGCTGCAATGTAAACTACATCACAGTGAGATAATATGCTTAAATCACTATGAAAACTCTGATTCTGATTGGCGCAAATCAGTTCTGACAACAGAGGTTCTGAAACAGGAAGAACTCCTTTTTTAATTTGCTTAATTAAATCTTCCCGTTCATCATAGCAAAACACAGGAAAACCTTTAGAACACAAAGCTGTGGCTGAAACCAACCCTAAATGGGTCATTCCCGCAAATCCAACATGAGGATAGTTAAATTTTGTCATTCAGTTTCCTTAATGTTTTTTGAATCCAGAAATCACCTGAAAGATCTGTACTTTTTCCTTCCTCAATTAAATTTTTAAAATGACGATACTCTGCCTCCCAAGTAGGATCATCCTGAATTAAAGTAGTTGTATTTTCTTCAGGCCTTCCACTTGGCAACACCCTCTTTCTTAACGTAAATGAAGAAGGCCCCCATTTACAAAGTGATTGAATATGCGCCGATCCTTTTTCTGCATAAACATCACAAGTAAAGTGATTTTTCCAAGAAAGAAGTGTCATTTCTAATTGTAACCGAGGCTCCCCCTCACAACCCAAAACAACATGATCAGGGGCTTTATTCTCAAAACGGTTTGAACTTATAAGTTGAAACTCCTCTCTCCTTTCACCAAACCAAAAAGAAAGCGTATCTAAAAGATGAGATCCCAAATCTGCTAAAACCCCAGAGCCTTGATCTCTCCAGGATCCTTTAACAAGCTGGGCCGTGCCATTGCCATAAAACACTCTACAATGATAAAGCCGCCCTAACTCACCTGAATCTAATACTTTCTTCAACTGAATAAAATGGGGTTCAAAACGGTGATTGTAAGCTGTATAGCAAACCACTTTAATTTTATTGGCTAGTTTTTCAAGAGCTAAGATGGTTTCATTTCTTTCTGCCCAGAGAGGTTTTTCTACTAAAACATGTTTTTTATTTTCAAGTAAATAGATAATGAGTTCCACTTTTGGCTGATCAGGAACACATAATAAAACACTATCATACAAATTGAGTGGAACATCGAGAAGAGATTTATAATCTGCCTCTAAATTGACTGGATCAACGGACGCAACATAATCATTGCCTGCAAACTTCTTTCTTTTGCAACCTTGAACTCCTAGTCCAACAACAATTGTCTTCATTGCAAAGATATATTCTCATGGGGGGAATAAGGCTCATATTGAACCTCTTTTTCAATTTGGTTTAATTTACTTAACACCAATCCTCCTGCGATTGGTAGATTTCCATACTGCTCACACTCTAGAGCTGAAGCTATCGAGCCTAAAATAGTTGCGCATTCTATGGATGATTTTACCAACATGGCTAATGTTGAATAAGCTAATAAAGCATCCCCAGCCCCAACTGAATCAACGATATTTTCTGCAAAAGAATCAATCACAAAAAATGAATCTAAAGACTCCACATCCTTACTTTGATGAGTTAAAACACCACGCAATCCCAATTTTAAAATCAAATATTGACACTCGGAAAGCTCATACAAACGCGCAACCAAAGGGCGAATTCCAGAATCTTGATCTCCCAATGAAAACCTTGCTTCTCTTTCATTAGGGGTAATTAAGTCAAACCCCTTATAATCTAAAATATTTCCCCATCGACTTGCAACTTGGCTGTCTGCAACCTTGAAAGCACCTGCTGGAATAGACTCCACTAAATGCGGAATAGTTCGTTTATTAAAAATTCCATGTCTGAAATCAGAAAAAATAATCGCTTGTGACTTTGTATTTTTAATTTTATCTACCATATCACTTAAAATTTTATCTGAAATAGAACTATTATCCAAAGTATCTACTTTAACCAAATGATATTGTCCTGTGATAATAGAGTTTTTATTTGTTGTTGGACGGGAACCATCAATAATTGCATTTATTTTAACTCCAAACTTTTTTAAATCTTCAATAACAAAATCTTTGAGGGGATCATTTCCTAAAACAGTCGTTAAGGTGACATCAGCCCCCGCTGCTTTTAAATGTTTTGCTACTATTCCTGCACCACCAACGTAGTCCCTTTTATTTTCAAACCGTACACTTAAAGTAGGCGTTTTAGTTTGCCCTCCAATCATTGTCGTTTCTGTATAAGTATCAACAATTAAATCCCCAACAACATGAACTTTTTTATCCTTCATAGAACAAACAATATTTTTTAAAATACTAAAATCAACCTGAGAAGTTTTCATTAATAATAAAAGTTTTTCATATTTAACGTTAGGGGCTCCTGTTGCAATAAGTTGAGTGGAAGAATAAACAATGTCTCCTGGAGTAAAGATAATTTCACCACCGTATTGTTTTAAAACCACCCTCTCTTCTTCAGTTTTAACTGC
>CAYJUJ010000060.1:0-8357 GCA_964373325.1 uncultured bacterium | reverse complement strand
CAGGATCGTATGCTTTAGCATAAACTCGAGCAACATCTCTGATAATGGTTGTATCCAGCCAACTGTTGAATTTGAGTCTTCGTTGTTCTAAATCCCGAGTAAAAAGTGGCACAGGAAGTCCACCAGAGGAAATGTTTTGAAAAACATCTTCCATTTTAAATCTAGGAGTTTCCGAATGAAGTAATGAACATCTTTTTTTCTCAAAAGAAACTTGATGAGTTTCTGCTAAGGTAAAAGGAAAAAGTTTGAGACACCCAATTCTGCCCGTCAAAGATTCTCGTATTCCTATTTTTGAACTGAAAATAGAAGATCCTGTCAAATAGTATTGACCTGGGATTTTTTTTTGATCAACTTTTAACTTAATGGCATCAAAAATAGAGGCGACTTTCTGAGCTTCATCAATAATGACAGGGGTATTCAGTCGAGATATGAGATTTTTGGACGATTGTTTTGCATCTTCAAGGATCTCCTCGTCATCAAAACTCACAAAGTTCTTAAGTCCTAAAATATCCCTTAAAAGCGTTGTCTTGCCTACTTGTCTCAGGCCCAGAAGTCCCACAACGGGCCAAAAAGAGCTTAATTTGCTTATTTGCTCTAGAGCATGTCTTTTTCGTTGATGAGGCATATAAGTAGTATAAATATACAAACATACAATGTCAAATATTTATACTACTTTATCTTAAACCTGAGAGAAAGGGCTATAAAAAGTTAAAGTTGAAAAAAATTTAAGAATTTAGGTGGAAATTCCGATCTCTTGTTTAGACAGGCAAACTCAAAAAGGAGATTGATATGAACAAATTATTTAAGATTTTTTGTCTTACTATGATCACGTTTTCATGGGCATTCGCTTCATCCAACCTTGAATGGGAATCGTGGATTTTGGGTAAAAGGCTTATGGATGTTTCTGTAGATGATGGGGGGCACATTAAAGGTGTGCTTTATAAAGACGGGCGAGAAATTAAATCGAAATATTATTACACAGCTCGTGATTATACTTGTGCGGAAACTTTAAAAGATGATTTTGGAGCTGATTGCTCTCATACATGTTTTCCTTCTTATAATCAGAAAGGCATTGATTTCTATATTAACTTATCCGAAGGTGCTGATAAAACATGTTCTCAGAAAACTCAAAGTGCAAGTTTTTTGGGTTTTAAAGGACAACTTCAGGAAATCACCTGTCCAGAAGGAAAAATAGAACTCACAGTTCTTCCAGAATTTGGAAAATATCAGGAGCTTATTAATAAAGGTACCAATGATTATTTTAGAAAAATTTCTGAGACGTTTAAAGTAAAAGGTTTTATAGCTCAGGTAAAAATGGAAGGTGCAGACAAAAAAGTTCTTCAATTTTATGAAGTGAAGAATTTAAAACTGAAAAGTGGAGCAGCAGCTATTACATTACCAAGTGGTTATGCTGTTGTTCCAAATGAACCTTTCTTAAGTCAAATTGCTCAACTAGAGAAAAAAGTAACTGAAGAGGCCAATAAAAAGTTAAAAGAACTATCTAGTAAAGAAGATGCACAGACGAAGCTGGAACTTTTAGCCATTAAAAATGATTGCAAAGTTCGATTCCCAGCTCAGAAAGATGACTCTTTAGTTATGGAGCTTTGCCGACAAGATCCAACCGTAAAAGAAAAAATAGATGTTGTTATTGGTAAATGGCAAGAGAGGGTTCGTGGCCAAGTAAACCCTGAAATTCAGAAAAAATTTGGTGAAGGAACAGCAAAGATTATAGAAAGCTCTTGTAAGCAATAACACTAAGCCTGATAGGCTTTGTAAGGTAAGTTGAGATCTTGCGCGACCCTTTCGCACGTTACATACCCACCGCACACATTAAGGCCTTTGTACAAAGCTGTATCTTGAGCTAAAGCCTCTTTAAAACCTAGTTGTGCAATTTTAAAGGCGTAAGGAAAACTTGCATTTGTAAGAGCATAAGTAGCTGTTTGAGGAACAGCGCCAGGAATATTTGTAACACCGTAGTGAATAACACCATCTACCTTAAAGGTTGGGTTATCATGAGATGTGGGTCGAATTGTTTCAATGCATCCACCCTGATCAATGGATACATCAATCACAACACACCCCTCACCCATGTTTTGAACCATTTTTTTTGTAACTAATTTTGGGGCAACACCTCCAGTTACCAGAACAGCCCCAATAAGAAGATCTGACTCCGCTACAGCTTCTTCAATATTAGTAATATTACTCATAAGGGTTGTTATTCTATTTCCAAAAATATCATCTAAATATTCCAGCCGTTTTTGGTTGATATCAAGAATAGTTACTTTTGCACCTAACCCAACCGCCACCTTAGCAGAATTAGTTCCGGCCGTTCCTCCACCAATGATAGTAACCTTTCCACTTTTAACACCAGGTACCCCTCCTAATAAAAGCCCTCTGCCACCTTCTTTGGGGGCTTTTTGAAGAAGATAGGCACCAATTTGAGTTGCCATACGCCCTGCTATTTCACTCATAGGGGTAAGAACTGGGAGGTTGCCAGAACTAAGCTCAATTGTTTCATAGGCAATAGCCCGAACCTTTTTTTTCATAAGTGCTTTTGTAAGTTTCGGTGCAGCAACAAGATGGAGAAAAGTATAAAGGATTTGATTTTGTTGAAAAAGTTCTGCTTCTTCATCTGTTGGTTCTTTAACCTTAATAATCATTTCAGCTGCCATATAGATTTCCTTGGCTGTTTTAACGATACGCGCCCCTGCTTGTTCATAAAGATCATCTGAAATACCGCTACCAATACCGGCGTTTTTTTCTATAAGAACTTTATGACTTGCTTGTGTTAGAGCACGAACCCCAGCTGGAACTAAACCGACTCTATTTTCATTAATCTTGATTTCTTTTGGAACCCCGATAATCATGAGACTTCTTGTACTTTTGGCATCATTTCTTGTCAATGCAACTTCCTTAGAAATACTGTGTTATAATTAAGTTTCCAAATGCACGGGCGCTTTTATGCAAAGGCGATTTACTGTGTTACCTTTCTTCTTTTCCAGTACTCAGTACACAGTACTCAGTACACAGTTCCAGAAGCAAGCTTTATTGAGGGCATTTCCCTTTATAAAGCCAAGCAGTTAGATTTAGCAATAACTCACTTTCTAAGTTTGGCAAAAAATCCAACCTTTCCTCTAAGAGATTACTGCTATTACATGCTCGGGCGAGCTTATTTCAATAAAGGTGCATATGTTCTTTCCACCCGTTATTTTGAACGGTTGCTTAATGACCATCCTACTTTTGTGCATCGAAAAATAGTTTACCCAATCCTGGCAGATGCTTACTTTTTATCTCATCAATTTAGGAAAGCAGCTTTTTTCTACAACCAGCACCACAAAGAACCTCTTATTTATGCTGCTTATTCGTACGAAAGAGCGGGAAATAATGCAAAAGCTATTTTATTTTATAAAACTTTCTGGAGAGGCTTTCCAAGGCATGTTTTAAATTCATTTGCTTTAGAAAGGATTTACGCTTTAAAGGGGGCACTGGATGATCATGATTGGTATGCTTATTTCACTCATGAACCTTCAACCCATCGACAACTTAAGGGGTTACTCAACCTTTTACCCAAAACATCTTCTGTTCATTTAAAGATAAAAATCATCTTAAAAATTTCTAAATGTTATGATCAACTGGGTGATGGTGAGAAAGCAGTTACATTTTTAAAACATTATTATGAGGAAGTACAAGACCCAAGACTTCTTTATGAAATAGCCCGTTTTTATGCAAAACGGCACGAGTTTCAAGATGCCATTTGGTTTTACAACACTCTTATCCAAAAATTTCCTGGATCTCCTTTAGCAGAAAAAGCACTTTATCTAAAAGCAGCGCTCTATCTTGAAAAAGACAATTACAAAATGGCACAGCATCTTTTTAAATCATTTTTAGAAAAATATCCGCGTTCCACTTTTAAAGAGTCTACAGCGTGGTATTGGGCGTGGAGTTATTATTTGGATGGTGACTATACTCAAGCACGTTCTTTTTTGCAGAACTTTTTGAAAACTTTTCCTCAGTCGGAGTTAACCGATCAAGTCAAATATTGGCTTGGGAAAATAGCACTTCAAGAAGAAAAAAAGGAAGAAGCTGACGCTTATTTTACGGAGCTCATAAATAAAAATCCATGGAGTTATTATGGAATTTTGGCGTCCTCTTTGTCATTCAGAGGGGGTCCTGAAAGGGCAACCGAAGAATGGCGATCCTTCGCTAGCGCTCAGGATGACAAAAAAAAGGCCCAGGATGACAAAGAAAATGGATTATTTCTACAGATCAAGAACGAAGAACACTTACAAAAAGGCCTTCTCCTCAAAAAACTTGGACTTAAAAAATGGGCTAGTGCTGAATTGTATAGAGTTTATTTAAAAAATCGACGTGATAAGAGATTTCTTTTAAAACTTTCAGAACTTTTTTTTCAAGTGGGGGATTATTTTCTAGCACACTCCATTAGTGAGATCCATTTTTCGAACACTTTGGAAAAACCTGATATTTTAGAAAACGAAAAGGTATGGAAACTAGCCTTTCCTCTTGCCTATGAGCAGCTTATTTTTGAGCTATCAAAAAAGCTCAGGTTAGATCCTCATTTTGTTTTTGCACTCATGAAAGCAGAAAGTAATTTTAGACCAAGAGTTATTTCTAAAGCCAATGCTTATGGCCTTATGCAGCTTATTGTTCCAACGGCAAAAGAAGAGGCAAGAAAACTACAAACCTCTTTTAAGACAAATCATCTTTTTGATCCGCAAACCAACATTTTACTAGGAACAAACCATTTGAAACATCTTTTTCAAGAATTCGAAGGAAATCAATATTTTGTTATTTCAAGTTATAATGCTGGCTTCCACCGGGTTCGTGAGTGGAGAAAAAAGTTCGATTCTAATAAGGCAGATCAGTTTGTGGAGCAAATTCCTTTTAGAGAAACAAGGCACTATATGAAAAAAGTGCTTAGAAATTATTTTATTTACAAAACGCTTTATCCATCCTAGGGTTTATGGGTTGTAGTGTTTTAAGGTTTATCGTTGTGTAATGTCATTTTTTGTACTTAGAAAATTGTTTTTTGGGTTTCTTACTCTTTTTGTACTCATTACCCTGACCTTTTTTATACTTCGTTTTTTACCAGGGGGGCCTTTTGATACCGATAAAGTACTTCCCCCAGAAGTTTTAGCGAATCTAAAAGCCAAGTATCGTCTCGATTTACCTGTTATAAAACAGTATCTTTTTTACATAAGAGATATTGTTTTTAAGTTTGATTTTGGCCCTTCCTTTAAAAATCCTGATCAAACAGTAAATGAAATGCTCAAGCAATCTTTTCCAATCTCATTACAGTTAGGGTTGTGGTCTCTTTTTGTAGCTTTTTTACTTGGAGTGCCTTTGGGATTATGGGCAGCTTACTATCAAAATACATTTTGGGATCGGTTTTTTATGATCGGTGCCATTAGTGGAGTAAGCCTTCCTTCTTTTTTAACTGGAAGTATTCTCATTCTTATTTTTGCAAATATTTTTTCTCTTCTGCCGGCAGCCAGATGGGAGAGTTGGCAGCATATGATACTTCCGGCCCTAACCCTTGGGTCGCGTCCAGCTGCTATTATTGCTCGTC
Organism: uncultured bacterium; assembly: GCA_964373325.1. Taxonomy (GTDB): domain Bacteria; phylum Bdellovibrionota; class JACOXK01; order JACOXK01; family JACOXK01; genus CAYJUJ01. The sequence goes on along the minus strand of CAYJUJ010000060.1, from coordinate 2,770 downwards.
TTGTCCGAAGTGCCGCTCTCGACATTATGAAAGCAGATTATATTCAAACTGCTCGGGCCAAAGGTCTTTCTGAAAATGTTGTTTTGTGGAAGCATGTTTTAAAAAACTCGGTACTTCCTGTTCTTACCCTATCGGGACCACTCGTTGCTAATATTATTACAGGATCTTTCATTGTTGAGCTCATTTTTGCGATCCCTGGAATGGCAGATTTTTTTGTCGATGCTGTTTTTAACAGAGATTACACACTTATTATGGGAGCTACTATTATTTACGCCTTTTTTCTCATCGCAGCTAATACGATTGTAGATCTTCTCTACACTGTTTTTGATCCTAGGATTCAATTAACATAATATGAGATCGTGGAAAAAATTTAAAAAAAACCCACTAGCCCTTTTAAGCGCTACTTTTATTTTAATTCTTGTGGTTGTTGCTTTGTGTGCTCCTTATATTGCTCATTATTCCTATGATACCCCAACTGGCCATAGGCTTCGCCCACCTGGGTCATTCGAAAATATTTTAGGTACTGATTTTTTAGAAAGAGATGTTTTAAGTCGACTCGTTTATGGGGCACAAATTTCTATGCTGATTGGTTTTATGGTTGCCATTTGCGCCCTTTTCTTCGGTACCAGTTATGGAGCCCTAGCGGGTTATGTTGGAGGGCGTCTTGATAATATTCTTATGAGAATAGTTGATATTTTTTATACTTTTCCCTCTATTGTTCTTATTATTTTAGTAACGGTCATTTTAGGGCGAGGGGTTATGGGAATACTTCTAGCACTGACGCTCATTGGTTGGGCCGATGTGTCTAGGCTAGTTCGCGGCCAAGTTTTGCAGCTCAAAGAAGAAGTTTATGTTACCGCAGCCCGCTCTATTGGGGCTTCTCACTTTCAAATTATAGTAAAACACATGCTACCTAATATGTGGGGCCCCTTGATTGTGACTCTTACGTTTCAAATTCCAACAGCTGTTTTAGGAGAGAGTTTTTTAAGTTTCATTGGGCTTGGACTTCGTCCACCTTATTCTAGCTGGGGCACTCTTGCTCATGATGCATGGAAAAGTGGGGCTCTTAGGTATGTTGAATATTCTTATTTGATCTTAACCCCATCTTTAGCTATATTCCTGACGATGCTTGCTTTTAATTTATTAGGTGATGGATTGCGAGATGCCCTAGATCCAAAACAAAGGTAGGAGATATTATGAAAAAACTGATCCCTGTAATTGGTGTTTTATTAGTTGCTGGTATTCTCTATTTAGTTGTTCAAAACAATCATGAACCGGCAAAACAAGAGGATCAAGTATTTCATTTTAGAATTCGAAGCGATCCTCCAACACTTGATTGGTCCAAGGCAACAGACCATGTGTCTATTACAATTATTGATAATATCATGGAAGGGCTTGTTCAGTATGATGACAAACTTCAACCCGCACCTGCACTTGCCTCCAACTGGGACATTTCAAAAAATGGTAAAACCTACACTTTTTACTTAAGAAAAGATATTTATTGGACAGATGGGCAACCCATTAAAGCTTCTGATTTTGAATATTCTTGGAAAAGGCTTTTAAATCCAGAAACAGCTGCTGAGTATGCTTATTTCCTTTTTGATGTGGAGGGTGCTGAAGATTACAATACTGGAAAAACAAAAACGGCTGATCATGTAGGTGTTCGAGCTTTAGATGACTCTACTTTCCAAGTCCGGCTTCGCGTTCCTGCAAGCTAATTTCTTCACATTCCTGCCATTGTTGTAACATTTCCCATGAGAAAAGATGTTGTGGAAAAACATGGGGATCATTGGACAAACCCAGAAAACATTGTAACATGTGGTGCTTTTAAACTTAAAGAATGGAAGCATAAAGATAAGGTCGTACTTCAAGCTAATCCTTCATTTTATGAAGGAGCTCCAAAATTAAAAGAAGTTCATGCACTTGTCGTTAACAGCGATCAAACAGCTGTTGATCTTTATGAAACAAGTAAGCTCGATATTTTAAGCAACATGCCCCCTCTCACCATTGAAAAGTATAAAAATCATCCTTCTTTTGTAAGGGCTCCTTTTTTAAGAGGGTATTATTATGGTTTTAATGTAACAAAACCTCCTTTTAATGATGTGCGTGTTCGTAAAGCCTTTGCCATGGCTATTGATAAAAGTGTTTTTCCTGAAATCTTAAAGGGAGGACAACTTCCAACAGCATCATGGGTACCTCCTGGAATGGCGGGCTATGAAGCCGACGTTGGTTTGAAATATGACGTTCAAAAAGCACAGGCACTTTTAGTAGAAGCGGGTTATGCTCAAGGCAAAAACTTTCCAGAGGCAATAGCTTATTTTGACAGTCGCGATGATAACAAAATTATTGCTGAGCAACTGCAGCAACTTTGGAAGAAAAATTTGGGTGTTCATGTGAATATTGAAAATCAGGAATGGAAGGTTCACTTAAAACACATTCAAACAGACCCGCCACAACTTTTTAGACTAGGATGGGGGGCTGATTTTCCAGATCCTGACAATTTTTTAAGGTTGTTTACCTCTACGAGTGGCAACAATAACACAAAGTGGAAGAATGCAACTTATGATAAACTTATTTTTGAAGCTGCTGCTGAGGGGAATCTTGAAAAAAGGTTAAAACTTTATCACGAGGCCCAAAAAATACTTCTTGAAAACGATGTTGCCATTATTCCTCTTTTTGTAGACAGTCTTAATCTCCTTATAAAACCTTATGTAAAAGGTTTTTGGTCTAATGCCATGGATAAGTTGTTGCTTAAAAAGATGTGGATAGA
>CAYJUJ010000059.1:6340-8383 GCA_964373325.1 uncultured bacterium | reverse complement strand
ATATTTTCTTTTGCGGCAACTTCTTGAGCTTTTGCTTTTAATTCAAGAAGAGCTTGAATTCCAGCTGATTGAATTTGTTCACTAAATTCATTGCTATTAGAGCGAGCTAAATCTTCCTTATAAGATACTTTCTTTGAGTCTTCTAGGAGAACTTTATTTATTTTATTAAGACACACATCCACTGTTGCCATTTTAATTCTAGTGGTGCCAGAACCCACATCAAATGCAGCTCGAGTAACGAGACACTCTTCATTATTTCCATAAGCAAAAAAAGTCAGCGAAAAGAATAAAAAAAGTATTTTTTTCATCACCACCACTCCTTTTTTGATAAAAATATGGGCATTTCTAACATAAGAGAAGAAAAAGTAAAGAATAAATTGGGCTATGTTCGATCTTAGTTGTGCGATGGGAAGGGCTTGGGGAGAGAATTATGACTTCAGAAAAGATTCAATATTTTTTCTCGTAATGATTACGGGAGGATGAGTCCGTGGGTATTTTGCCATAAATTCCTTTAAGGCTTCTTCATGGCGTTTCTGAATATTCTCCCAACTAACTTGATAAGGAATAATTTCATTTTTATCTAACACAACAAAATCAACTTCCCCTTTTTCTCTCCAATAATAAACTTGTGAATATCGTTTTCTTAAGTGATGAAATACAATTGTTTCAAGATCTTTTCCTTGGTCCTGACCTGTTTGGGTGATGATTGCTTTTCTGAGCCCAGCATCAATAGGGTAATATTTCTTGTTTCTGGAAGCACTTTGTCGTTCAGAGAAAGTGAAATAAGGGCAAGGAAGTAAAATGTAGGCTGCACATGCAGCGTCAAGATATGTTTTAATCGTATCAGGAGTCACACCAACTAGTTTTGCTAAACTTCTTTGACTGACTTCAGATCCTGCCGATTCGAATACGGCTTTAATCATTTGCGTTAGCGTTACTGAAGACCGCGGGGAAACATGTCGTCTGACATCTCTTTCAATGATGTCGTTAAAATATTCTCGAAGGAGTTCCTGGGGGTGTTCAAATGTGAGCACTCGCGGAAACCCACCTTGTTGTAAATAGTGTTCAAAGGTTTTATTTTTTTTAAGAGATTGAAATTCGAAAAAATCGAAAGGAAAAAGCTCCATCGTTAAATGTCTGCCTGTCAATGCTGTCGAGAGTTCCCCGGATAATAAAGAAGCGTTGGAGCCGGTAATAATATAAGCTTCATTGGTTGGACGCTCCACTTTTTTATGAAGCCATTTTTCCCAGTTTGAAACGTTTTGGATTTCATCTAAAAAAAAGTAGTACATAGGAAAACCAGGAAATGTTTTTTTTGAAAAATCAACAATTTGATCCAAAAGTTCTGAGGTTAAGTCCTGGCTTAAACGAGGATCTTCAAAGTTGGTGAAGGTACATGCTGTGGGATTTAATTTTTTTTGCACCATGATTTGAGAAAGGAGAGTAGATTTTCCACATCGTCTCACCCCTTGTATAACCAAAATAAGATCTGGTTTTAAGAGAGGCTCTTTTGAGAGGATTTGTCTTGGAATGGAGGCTTCTGGGGGGTGAGTCCAAAAACTCCACTCTTCTATGATTTGAATCATGCAGGGTCATAAAAATCTTCCCCTTTTTTGTTTTTTAAAAATAGTCCACATTCATCTGAAATTATAGGAACTATGGTTGTTTTTTTAGGAATTATTCTAATTCAATTTTCATTTAGGTTGAGATCAAACATTATAGAGAAGTTTTAGCTTTCTTCGACGGTTTTTGATTTTAAGATAAACCCATTTTGTTTTTAGGTGTTCTCTTTTAAGTGTAATGTATTCTTGAATCATGTCTGAGGAAGGTTCTTCAGTTGCTTCTAGTCTTTCCTCGAAAAGAAGAAATTTTTCTTCAAGCTCATGTAATTGCTCTTGAAGGTGCTCGCAATCACTCATGATTTGCTCCATTTCTTGATAAACTTTCTGCATAAAGTGGTGTTCTTATATCACAAAGGGGCGTTATTTTAAAGGCTTTGAAGAGAAGCGTCCAGAGGTGTCTTGAGAGAGCTCAAAATGATAA